>NZ_JCACKS010000102.1:0-8364 GCF_059505505.1 Pelatocladus sp.
GTCAATGATTTCAATGACTGGTTGCCCCTGGTTGCACGAACCTTCTATTTACGCCGTCTAAGAGGCTAGTTCCTAACCCCGGCAGATTACCTTTAGCCCAATAAAGCATTACCTCAGCAGCAGCAATATCTCTGTCCTGAACATATCCACAAACACCACACTCATGGACTCTAACATCGAGTGTTTTTTTGTGCTGATGACCGCATTTAGGACAGGTTTGACTAGGCTTTACTTTCTTGGTTGGAACTTCTACAAATACACCACCTATTTGCTCAACTTTGTATTTGATAGTACTGCGAAGCATTCCAAAACCAACATCCAGTATTGATTTGTTCAAACCTGCTTTTTGTTTCTTGCGCTTGCCTTTTTTAGCTTTACTGGTCATGTTTTTGACTTCTAGTTTTTCAGTTGCAACGAAGCTATTACCGCTCACTATTTCTGTTGCTACGTGATGTACCCAATTTTGCCTTTGGTTAGCAACTTTCCGAATTATTTTGCTAACCGTAGTTTGAGCTTTTTTCCATCTTCTAGAAGCCTTAATTTTTTTCTTTCTATTTGGTGCTTGTTTCCTTCTTTTCTTTTTAGAAGCTTTTTTAATTAGCTGTTCAGCATTCCTTAAAAACTTAGGAGCATCAATTTGTTTATGCGTTTCCCCATTAGTGATCGATAATGCATATTTACAACCTAAATCAATACCAACAGCGCCAAAAGGAAAAGCTATATCAGGTAGAGATTTAGCTTCTAAAACTTGATTTAGCACATCTACCGTTATAGATGCGTACCATTTATTATTTCTAAAAACAATGGTGCAAGTGGTTGTAGTTCCCCAATATTTAGCCTGACCACGCATCTGAATACGTCCAATTTTAGACAAATTCAAATAACCGTTTTCACCATTAGATTCTACCGAATATCCGCTTTTGGCTGGATATGTCCATCCTGAATAATGACGAATTGATTTGAATAGTGGACGTTTGCCTAAACCTTGGAACCAACGTTCAAAAGCATAATCAACACGCTTTAAAGTAGCCTGTAAAGCCTGAGAATTAATTTCTTTGTACTCTGTCCAAACTTCTTTGAAAGCAGGTAAACAATTCTGTTGCTCAAAATAACTAACAGAATGATTGAATTTTTGATATTGAGTAAATCTGTTATATACAGCAGCGTTGTACAAGTCTTTGTGTAACTTTCGGTGATACCTCAAAGACTGTTCTATTTGTTTGTTTGGGTATAACCTAAAAGTCATCCGTCTTGTAGCCACTGATTTATTTGCCTCCTTTTTGGATTTATTCTATGATATTACAGTTGACGTATAGGCTTGTCAAGTGGTTCCTAGAAAAGGCTCTCATTCTGTTTTCTCTATTCACCTACATCTTGTGTTTGTAACCAAATACAGACGCAAAACAATAATCGCGCCAATTTTGGAACGGTTACATGAAATATTTGCAAATGTCTGCATAAAAACAAAATGCAGATTGATTGAGTTTTCAGGAGAAGTAGACCATGTTCACTTACTAATTGACTTTCATCCTGATAACAATCTATCTGCTCTTGTGGGTAGTCTAAAATCAGCGTCTAGTAGAATTATCCAAAAAGAATTTTCAGAACATTTATTTACGTTCTATAAAAAATCTGTATTTTGGTCAAGTTCATATTATGTCGCTTCTACTGGTGGTGCGCCTATTGAAAAAATCAAACAATATATACAATCTCAAGAATCACCAAACGAATAATTGGAAATTGTTCAAATCCTCTTTGCTCTGTTTGAACTACGTACCCTACGGGAAGCAAGCTACAAATACGTTTGAGAGGTTTTCACAATTTCCCGCTATTCATCCCTACCTTGCTTCGCTGAAGGTAGGGACTTTCGCGTCCCGTTAAAGTTACTGGATTCCGGGAAAGCCGCAATCTTTAGGCGTTATCCATTCACAGCAAATCAGGTTTCAAACTCGTAAATCAGATTTGAAACTCGTAAATCAAGCGCATCTGTATCGCCTCGGAATAAATTCCGAGGCGATACAGATGCGCAAGTCCTCTTCAGAGGACTCAAAAAAAAGTTTGTTCCAGTCCACTTGAGTGGACTTTCGCTATGAGCCTGGAACTTTAGTTCTAGGCGGGATACAGTTTCAACATGAAAAATTTTGATTTGTGTGTACACCGCAGCCTTAGTAAGGAGAGGGATTGAGGGTGAGGTTTTATATTTAATTTGACCCACTTACTTATAAACCACAAAACGTCAAACAAGTGTACTATAAAAAACTAAGAACTTATTTTTAAGTCACATCCACAGGTCAATTCAAAATTGTTTCTGAAATTTTGAATTTTGAATTCAAAAAATGGTCAGGTGTCATGCCTAAACGCCTTCTCGTCGTTGAATCTCCCGGAAAAGTTAAAAAGCTCAGTCAAATCCTCGGATCTGAGTGGATTGTACGTGCTAGTTGTGGTCATATCCGGGAACTCAGCAATGAAGGTGAAGATTCTCTGGGCTTTACTATGGATGGTGACAGTGTGCAGTGTCGCTATATACCTCGCAATCAGCAAGCAAAGGAAACGATTCAACAACTTAAAACTGCTGTTAAACAAGTCAAAGAAGTGATCTTAGCCACAGATCCAGATAGAGAAGGAGAAACCATTGCTTGGCACCTCAAAGAAGCTTTAGGATTAAAAGAACCAAAACGAGTTGTTTATACAGAGATTACAGAATCTGCGGTGAGGACTGCGATCGCCAATCCCAGAAAACTTGACTCTAACTTAGTCGGAGCAGGATTGTGTCGAGATTGCTTGGATAAGCTGGTAGGTTATAAAGGTAGTCCCTTAGTTTGGGCATTAAATAATGGAGCCAAAAGTGTTGGAAGAGTCCAAAGTGCTACTTTACACCTAATTTGCCAACGCGAGAGAGAAATCGTCTCTTTTGTTCCCCAAGATTATTGGAGTGTTTGGGTAGACTATGCAGAAGGGTTCCGCGCTTTTTACAAAGGAACAGTCAATGCTCCCAAACAAGAAACAAAACAAGAAACTGAAGTTCACGACGATACGGCAATAAATACTACAGAAATAACCGAATCTACCCGTGTTCTTTCGGAAGCCGAAGCCACGCGCTTAGTTGAAGAAGCAAAACGCCATCCGCATCAAGTTGTTCAATATGAAGGAAAAACCGTTAATCGTCAACCACCTCCACCCTTCATCACTTCTACACTTCAGCAAGCTGCTGGTTCCAGATTGCGGTTTGCACCTGAAAAGACAATGCTTGTCGCTCAAAAGTTGTATGAAGCGGGTTTAATTACTTACATGCGGACAGACTCAGTGATGTTGAGTCCAGAGTTCTGCACCAGTGCGCGTCAATGGTTAGAGCAAAATGATCCAGAAAATGTACCCCCGCAAACAGCCAGACATCGTAGTAAAAAAACAGCACAGGAAGCACACGAAGCGATTCGCCCCACAGATGTGTTTCGTCCTTCTGCTCAATTGCGAGTAGAACTGACGACTGACGAATTTAACTTGTATGTTTTGATTTGGAAACGAGCGATCGCCTCCCAATGTCGTCCCGCAATTCTTCGTAAAACTCTTGTCATCACCCAGTCTGGAGATTTACTCTGGCAAGCTAGAGGACAAATAGTCGAGTTTCTCGGTTATACTCGCTACTGGTCAAACCTCAGCAAAGATACAATTCTGCCTAACTTGCAAAAAGGACAGATGTTAACTTTGGAGAATGCAGATCACGAGAAGAAACAAACTCAACCACCACCACGTTACAGCGAACCAAAATTAGTCCAACTCATGGAGCGCAAAGGTATTGGTCGCCCAAGTACCTATTCTCCCACAATCGCAACCTTAAAAAAACGAGATTACGTCCAGCTCACCAAAGAAAACCTCCATCCAACAACTTTGGGTTTAGAAGTCGATGATTTTTTGCAGAAAGCGTTACCAGATTTATTAGAAACAGAATTTACTGCCAAAATGGAAGATGCACTTGATGCGATCGCTTCTGGAAAACAACCCTGGCAGCATTATCTGACAAATTGGCATCAGAGTTACTTTGCACCAGCATTAATCAAAGCCAAAACTGTACCTGTGAGTTCATCGAGTTCCGCAAATGGCGCTAAAGCAGCTAGTGTCACTGAACGAAAATTTGAGACTTCCAGAACTCGCTGTCCTCAGTGCAAAAACCATTTAGCCAAAATTCCTAGCAATAAAGTCAAAAAGAAATACTTTCTCAAATGTGTGAGTGGGTGTGAAAATGTGGTTTTGTTTTGGAGTGAGTATACCAAAACTTGGGAAGCACCCCGTTCTCAAACAACTAAAGAGAAAGATACAAATCCGCAAAAATCTCCAGCGAATATCACCACATATCCTTGTCCAGTGTGCAAAAAACCTTTGGAGGAGTACACCTATATCAAAGACGGACAGAATAAAACCATGCTACGGTGTTCAAATCCCAAGTCCCGCAGTGATCAAAAACATAAGGATGTGGCTTATTTCAGTACGCAAAAAGGGTGGTGGAGTCCCAAATTTGGGGAGTTGAAGGTGTAAGAGGATTGGGGATTGAAGTTCCAAACGAGAATTTTCTTGTTTGAAGGGTGAAGTTTGCTGTTTGAAACGAGAATTTTCTTGTTTGAAGGGTGAAGTTTGCTTTTTGAAACGAGAATTTTCTTGTTTGAAGGGTGAAGTTTGCTGTTTGAAACGAGAATGTTCTTGTTTGAAGGGCGAAGTTTGCTGTTTGAAACCAGAATGTTCTTGTTGTGTTTGCGACTCATCAAAATCAAGTGAGATAGTCGGTTTTGCTCTGATTGGTCAATCATTCATATCAAGTTCGGATAATTAGTTATACTTCCCACAGTCATTGCACCCCACCCCTAAGTCCCCTCCCCGCGTGCGGGGAGGGGAGGGGATTATAAGTAATCAAGCGAACCTAATATCACAAGCGATCGCTCTTTTAACACTCACCCCCACTACGGTTCGGTTTTTGTAATCTAAAAATAATGTCTTGAGCAACATCATGTGCAGAACCACATTCGGTATCAACTGGTTCGCCAAAATAGCGATCGCGATGAGCATCTGCACATTCTACAATTCGGCGTGCAATCCACTCAGACTCTGCACCCTCAATTTGAGTTCCTCGTTGAACAAGGCGTCTTTTTACAGTATCGAGACTTGCTTTCAAACAGAACACCCTTAGCTCAGAATCAAAACTTTTAATTCCTATAACAATCTCATCAAAATAATCACGACTACTAAATGTCATTGGGACTATAACTACACTTCTTGCGAATAAACGATATAGTTGAGTACCTGCTATCACGGATTTTCTCCATAACTTTATGTGTTGAAAGTCACCTGTTCCCGTTCTTTTCAATTCGATCCAATTTGGTAGGCGCATTAGTAATGACCCTGCCCATTCAGGGTTGTATATAATGCTTCCTGTTAGGGAATCATGGAGAATTTTCGCTACTGTAGTTTTACCAACTCCAAAGGAGCCATTGAGCAATACAATCATGAAAATTGCCGATTAACGGTAGTTCATATTAAATTTAGCTATAGATACTTTCAAGCCTGCAATTTAGAATTAAGAGGTGAGTAGTTAGTGATTAGTAGTTAGTAGTTTCTAACAAAAATCATTAACTATTAATCATCAACAATCGACAAATAACTACTTAACCATAATTCTAATTATGCTGATTGCAAAAGTTGCTAAAAATATACAAGCTGTTTCCGTCTCAGTCCCATCTCAAACAGATCACCCTCATAAGGTAACATCTGTCAAGCAAACAAATGAAAATGTCGGTTTGTTTGCAGCAGTTTTCATGAGTTCTTTGATCATGGGCTTTATTTTAGGAAAATATCAGTTTAATAAGTACAAAAAGCAGCGTGACCAACAAATGGCTAAGATTATTAAAGAATTTGAAAGTTTGAAAAATCAACACAAGATGATATTTAATTCAGAGGAACAGATGGCTCTTGAGAGGAAAAAGCAAATTGAAATATTAGAGAGGATATGGAAGAAATAATTAATTAAAACGCACCAGTTAGCAGAGGAAAACGCAAAGAGATGCAGAGTTTGTTTTCCTCAATTCACCTATACAACTTAGTACTTAACGCCAAAATTGTTTGCCATTCATCTTCAGAAAAATGTTGTACATTTAACTGGATATTAAAACAATCACTGGCGGTTGCACTCAAAACTGCCATAATCTTTTCAATACTCAGATTTTGCGGAATCTGCACACAGCTAAACGACTCAGCACCAAATACTTCAGAAAATAGTTCGACATCTGGGTGCAAACGCATTGAACCATGTTGCAAAATTGCCCCTCCGCGTCGCAACTGGGCGCTACCAATCAGTTTACAACCATCTTCTGTGATTAAATCTGCACCTGTAGCAGTGCCAAAACAGTTGGGATTGTGGATGTAACCCCGCCCAGCGCTACCGTAGTGTAAATCGATGCCAAGCTGACGCCATCCTTGAATGAGAAACTCGCAGACTTTTTGGTATGCTTCCATGCGACTACCACTGAGTCCAGATGTGACTATGCTGTAAGTTAAATCACCTTGATGCAAAACTGCTCGTCCTCCAGTTGGACGCTGCACCAAGTCTATTTTTTGACCTTGCCAACTTAAATTCTGCCAGTGTTGAGGATATTTGTGTTGATGGTAGCCAAGGGAAATTGCAACAGGCGACCAGGTATAAAATCGTAAAGAAGGGGGATGCTGTCCTGATAAGTGCTGTTCTAATAACCAATGATCAATAGCCATCTGGATATTACCAGTGGCTTTTAGTAAAGGAATTAGTCGCCAAATCTGCTTGCTATGCATTATCCAGCAAACCCCAGTCTACAATCCAAAATTCAAAATCCAAAATCGTCTAAGCTGCACCAAATTCTGATTGTAAAGTTTCATCGTTATTATCGGCGATTGTTGCCACAACAGTAATCAGGCGTGAGACTTCGCCAGCAGACAATTCTGCTAATGTGCGCGTACCCAGTACGACCACTTGATTTTCAATAATGCCAAAACGAGATTCAAAAGTGCTAGAGCAATTCATCTCTAATAATTGCCGCATAAGTTTAGGTTCATCTTTAGCAGGTAATTTTAGTACTGGAGACCATACTGTGATCTTATCTTCATCTGTTGTCCCTGTAAGTTGGACAAAGACTTCTACACTACCATAGGTAAATTTCCAGAGATAATTACCCTCTGGAGACTGGCTAACCATAGCACTATCATTTTGTTCTAGACTATCAATCACGTTTTCAATCACTTCTACATGATTGATAGTTGCGGTATCTGTCAACAATTCATCGCTCAGTTCTTCATTAGCGATCGCTTCTGGATTTGATTGGTAAGTTGCCATACAGATTTCTCCTCAAGTTTATGGTTTATTCATCCCTACTTTATACCTTGCTAATGCAAGCCAGTCATCTAACAGCAACTAGTGGTCTAGCAACCCAAAATTGCTGGGTGTAGATCAACGCGGAGAAAGTCTACCTAGCAAAGTTAACTTGTCAGACTACTAGTATCAGCTGATTATTTAGTCGCCAGCACACAGAAACCCCGATCTGTCTTTATCAAGTGTGCCTCAGTAAAGCCAGCTGTCGTCAGCATTTCGGTCAATCCAGTACTCGATTGGCCGGAATGATGAGTAAACCCAAGCGCAATCTTACCACCGACCTTTATCAGCCGCCGCATTGAGCGCAGTCCAATCATTGCGTCTGTCCAAACTTGCATGGAGTTGATGGCCAAGGCTTTATCAAATGTGTCATCTGCAAACGGCAGTTTTTCAACCGAGCCATACTGAAGTTCAACTAAGCCTGTCTCTATCGCTTTCGCATTTCGCACTCTGGCTTGCTCAACCATTTCTTTTGAATAGTCAACGCCCGCTATATACCCGGTTGACACCGCAGACGCCAGAATCTCAATCCCTACTCCGGGTCCAAATCCAACTTCTAGCACCTTGTCATCCGGTTGAATTTCAAGAAGATAAATCACCCACTCAGTAAAATCGCGTTTCGTACGGGCTAAAATAAAACCTCCTAACCGACCTAGTATCCCCTTGGGTCGTCCAAACATTTGCATCAGAAGACTGTCTAAAATGCCTAAATGCTGGTGTTGTTCCTGATTATTGTCCATAGTCCACCTGCGATTTCAATCGCAGTTTTATAACTAAAGTTTGCTGAAGCAGACTGTTTGATTTATTAAACTTATAAAAATATGACTTGTGCTACTAGCTAAGGGTTTAAATCCTTAGCGGTATATTGAAAAAATCGGGATGCTCCCACAACGAGAGAATGAAAAATCGACCACCGATATACATAGTTGACATCTCCCCCGGTTGAAACACGGGGGATTCTAAACTGATGTTGCTACGGG
>NZ_JCACKS010000103.1:0-8294 GCF_059505505.1 Pelatocladus sp.
GCACCCTAAGAGCTAGTCACATAAAGGCTTTGATAGTTGTCGGAGATGTCTATTCAGTTTCTTGTTCTTTTTTTAGCTTTGGTAATAAAGAATTGAGTCCAGATTGAGACAAGCCTTTACCAGTCGCTTTATAGGTTTCAATACACTGATTCAACCCATAATTCCACCACCAACGCGCACATCCAAAGTGTTGAGCTAATACCTGGATTTGCTCATCTGTGGGGTGCAACCTGACTTTTAGCGCTTGTCGTCTCATCTAAACTTCTCCAAATATCGACCTTTACTATTATAAACATATTCTAGTAACATTATTTCAGAAATATTTGGCTACTCCTCATATATCTCCTCTCTCGCCTTACGGCATTGGTCGGAGATACAATCGTCGCAGCCCGCCTTATATCCCGCCACTGATTCGGAGTACCGAATGAGCGTGGGGGACGAGGGCGCGACTTAGTTAACCACAAACACACTCACACAGAGTAAATTAACTCACTGTTGCTGGTAATGGAGACAAGGAAGGAGGACAATAAGGACAACAGAGAAAAACACCTAATGCTTCTTTTTCTATCCACCTTGAAAGGGCTGAAGACAAGATCCCCGGCTTCTGTTGAGAAGTCGGGGATCTTGATTTTGCAATTCTCACAAATCATATAGGATTGCTATATAAGGAATTTCTGGTCTCAGTTTATATTTGGATTAATGCAATATTATTACTTTAGTCTTCTGTTTGCCGGCAATTAAAAGTATGAGTAATGGGTGACGCCACAAAGTTATTTTTGTTTTGTCATATACTCTAAATAAATAAGCATCTTTTTCATTAAGATACTTGTAATAAATAGCTCATACAATGCCCCATCAAAAAGTAAACAACCATCATTGCGGCTGCGGCTAATGCAACTAATAAACCAGCCAACATCAGGGAAAATTCTTTACTCTCATAGGCTCTTTCCATCAAATGCAACGACCAGGCTACCAGCGCCACATCAAAAACTAATATAGGTATCAACATATTTATTAATATTTATTAATGTTTCTTTACCAAGTTTAACATCCTTTCCAGGAAGTGTGTTGAGTACTGGATGTATCTTCAAATCACCGATTGACTCACATTACTGATGCATTCGTACTGGCAATTGATGATGACGCAAATAATTTTTGATTTCCTCCACGGTTAATTCCCCGTAATGCAACAGTGAAGCTAGTAAGGCGGCTTCGGCTCTACCTTCTGTAAGTGCTTCATAAATATGTTGACAATTACCTGCACCACCGGAGGCTATTACTGGAACTTGTACAGTTTCGGCGATCGCTTTTGTTAATTCGAGGTCATAACCTGCCTTAGTCCCATCGGCATCCATACTAGTCACTAATAGTTCTCCTGCACCTCGTTTTTCTACTTCTTGCGCCCATTTAAGAGCATCGATGCCTGTATTTTGCCGTCCACCTCGCACATACACATCCCAACCTGGATTAGTAGGATCTTGTCTGCGTCTAGCATCAATTGCAACAACTATGCATTGATTACCGAAGCGATCGCTAGCCCGATTAATAAAATCTGGGTCGCGTACCGCCGCAGAATTAATACTAACCTTGTCCGCTCCAGCTCGTAACAGATTTTTAACATTTTCTAAGGATTGGATGCCACCGCCAACAGTCAAAGGAATAAAAACTTGTTCCGCAGTACGGTAAACCACGTCAATTATAGTGTTACGGTCTTCATGAGTAGCTGTAATATCTAGAAACACTAATTCATCTGCTCCAGCTTCGTTGTAAACTTTTGCTAATTCAACAGGGTCGCCTGCGTCCTGGAGGTTAACAAAGTTAACTCCTTTTACAACTCTTCCCACGTTCACATCTAAGCAAGGTAAGATTCTCTTAGCCAGCATGACAAACTTTGTACTCCTAAGTAATTCCCCGGAATTTAAATTCTAAATTGGCAAGCGTAATTTCTCCAAAGAAAAATTTTGCGTCAGTATTTATACGCCTTGGTGCCGCTACCACTTGCCCTCAATAAGTCTACAAGTAAAAGTTAATAGCTGAACTATGGCGATTATTTCCTCGAAAAAACAGCCTCACGATCCAGGCGGTAAACAACCAAAACAGCATCAGGAAGTGGCAAAACCATCTCCAGAAGAGAATGTTCTGCAACCCGAAGCTGCTATTGATGAACAAGGTAAACAAGAAGAAAGTATTCGACCACAGAAGTTTGCCGATTATATTGGGCAAAAAGATTTAAAAGACGTACTGGACATAGCAATTAAAGCAGCTAAGTCTAGAGGAGAAGTGCTAGATCACCTGCTATTGTATGGTCCTCCCGGTTTAGGTAAAACCACAATGGCAATGATTTTAGCAGCTGAGATGGGAGTGAACTATAAAATTACTAGCGCCCCAGCTCTAGAACGGCCTAGAGATATTGTTGGACTGCTAGTGAATCAGAAGCCAGGAGATGTCCTATTTATCGATGAAATTCATCGTCTGTCGCGAATGACGGAAGAAATTTTATACCCAGCGATGGAAGATTACAGATTAGATATCACTGTTGGGAAGGGTTCCAGCGCTCGGACTCGCAGTATACCACTAGCAAAATTTACCTTGGTAGGGGCAACAACTCGTGTAGGCGCGCTGACATCTCCTCTACGCGATCGCTTTGGCTTAGTGCAAAAACTAAGATTTTATGAGGTAGAAGAACTAAGTCTCATTGTTCAGCGCAGTGCTGAGTTACTCAAAACCAACATTACAAAAGATGGTGCGACAGAAATTGCCAAGCGATCGCGAGGAACACCACGGATTGCTAATAGACTACTCAAGCGTGTCCGTGATTACGCGGAAGTTAAGTCCTTTGAGCAAGTTTGCGAAAAAGTTGCAGCCGAGGCATTGCACCTATTCCAAGTTGATCCTTGTGGCTTGGATTGGACAGATCGCAAAATGTTGACTGTAATCATTGAACAATTTAATGGTGGGCCAGTAGGATTAGAAACAATTGCCGCCACAACTGGTGAAGATACCCAAACTATAGAAGAAGTGTATGAACCTTATTTGATGCAAATCGGCTATTTAAGCCGGACACCTCGTGGTAGAGTAGCCACAGCAGCAGCGTATAAGCATATGGGCTTTAAGCCACCGAATGAACAGTTATCGTTGTTATGAGAAACTGAGGGTAGGGGATAGGGGATCAGGGATCGGGAGGATAAGAGAAATAAGAGAAATAAGAGAAATAACAGTTGGAAAACAAGGAAAAATTTTTTCCCTGTCTTGTTTCTATATTTTTGCCTTTTCCCAATCCCCATTTCCTTCGGCCCTTATCCCCAGAGAAGACCCCTACCTTCCCCTTATCCCCAGAGGGGACCCCACCTGCCCCTTATCCCCAAAGGGGACCCCTACCTTCCCCAATCCCCAATCCCCAATTATGAGATTATTTGTAATTTTGTTGAGTCTGCTGCTGATGTTTGGCTGGAGTGAAGCAGTCATCGCCCAACCCCAAGCGCCAAACTTCACGCCAGAAGAGATACAAAAATGGGATAACTTGGCAAAATCAGCTTTTGTAGCGACAAGTAAAGGGGATTTTGCTAAGGCTGAACAGTACTGGACAGAAATTATTGAAAGGTTCCCAGATAATGCAGCTATTTGGAGTAACCGGGGAAACTCTAGGGTGAGTCAGAATAAATTACAAGAAGCACTAGCAGATTTTAACAAAGCTATAGAACTTGCTCCTGATGTGACAGACCCATATTTAAATCGTGGTACAGCCCTTGAAGCTTTGGGTAGATGGAAAGAAGCGATCGCAGACTACAATCATATATTAGAAGTTGATCCCAACGATGCAATGGCTTACAACAATCGTGGTACAGCCAAAGCAGGTTTGGGTAAATGGGAAGAAGCAATTGCTGACTATCAAAAATCAATGGTAATAGCGCCAAATTTAGTCATAGCTCGTGGTAACTATGCCTTGGTTTTGTATGAAACTAGTCAAATAGACAAAGCCATCCGAGAAATGAAAAATATAGTCCGCAAATACCCTAATTTTGCTGACACACGTGCTGCACTCACAGCCGCCCTTTGGGTAAAAGGACAAAAAGGGGAGGCGGAAAGTAACTGGGTAGCAGCCTACGGACTTGACACCCGATATAAAGATATAAACTGGGTGAAAAATATCCGTCGCTGGCCTCCCAGTATGGTAGCCGCCTTAGATAAGTTTTTAAAACTCCAGTGATGGGAACAAAGCAAGAGGGACAAGGAAGACAGAGAGGGGAATAACAAATGACTAATGACTAATGACTAATGACAAATAACTAATTATTCACTTTCCCACTTGGACGCTGAATAATTGTTTCCATTACCCGACGTTTATTTTTTGGATCAACTCCTACTAAGCGTACATACTCGCCAGTATATTCCGCTAGACAAGATTCGATAGTGGAGATAGCATCAGACTCAGCATCGATTTTACCAACAGCGCAACTTTGCCATGAACCTGTACGGAAACGGCGTTCATCTACGTGTTCAATGCCAATTTTGTAACCCTGTGCTAGTAGCTCACGTATTTGTCCTTGGGTTTCTAGGGTGAGATGAGTATTATTAGAGTGTGATTTTTGATAGCCATTATCACGATTGCTAACAGTTTGATTCACTTGTGTCGGTGCAGCAACAGGCTGGGATAGATTTCGAGTATACAAACCGCGATTATATTCTGTAACTAACTGTGAATCCTGGACACGTTGTTGTTCTCCTACTATAAAGTTACCCATCTCAATCAAATGAGATAGATCAAAATTAGGTTTTCTAAATTGAGGTGGCCCTTCTAAACTGTTGACTACCCGCATTGAGATGCTTTCAATACCAGTATCATGAATAAACTTGCGGATTTGTTCATCATAAATGCGCGATCGCAAAGCACTAAAAAAGTCTATAGACTGATTCAAGAAAGTATCAACAAGTTGTTCTATTTCCCGTGGCGAAAGTCCATCTTCACTAAAAATTCCGCCAACGATTCCTATTTTGTCATCTCTGTCTGGTTCCCAATAAAATTTCTCCATCCGACCATCGCGAATTAATGGTGCATACAGAGTAGAGAAATCATTCCCTGTGACAATAATTGGTACACGATGTAATGGTGTAGCATCATAGCTACCAGGCAACTGCACATCAGTAGGGTTATCGGCAATATTCATCAGTGTGGCGTTTACCAATTGGGTGTTTACTGTGTATTGCGTACCCTCATCAAAACGTCCAGCACCAGCGTCTAAATCATTAATCATGATCACGCACATTTTACCGCGCACCTTGATTAATTCTGCGGTTTCCCGATAGCGTAGACGAATTAGCCGTGCTGGATCTCCTGCATCTGGACTTTCCAATTCTCCGCCGGAAATATGAGTTACTTCTACACCCATTCTTTCAAAAACTAACTCACATTGAAAAGATTTACCTTCACCTTTACGTCCATGAATACCTAAAATCAAAGGTACTCTGACACCAGGGATATCGAGAAAGTTTTTGGTGATGTGAACAGCAAGTTTGTCCAAAAAGCGGGGAGCAATGTAGTAACTCATAAACCTTGGGGATAGATAAAATATCTGAAAATTATGTTAAGTTTTTTTGTCACTATGTGTCACTATTCTTCAGAAATAGATAAACATAAACACCCATTGCCAAAGCTCGCTTAAATAATCGGGGATTCTTTAAAATCACAATACTTTATAGAGGCGCAAAGCTTGAGAGATCCTAATTTTTTCAATATACCGCGCTTGGGTTAAAATTCTTAGCTAGTAGCACAAGTCGTCTTTATACGACTCAAATAAATCAAGTAGTCTGCTTAAGCAGACTTTGACTATGAGCAGGAGGGTTTTTTGAATATTTGGAATGCTCCCTTAATCTTCATGACGATGCTGCCATGCTACACCAAAAGCTGCCGTTGCTCCAGCAACTAATCCAGTACCCATTCCTTCTATAGTTTTAGTAATCGGGTCTTTGGTTAAACACTCACTGGTAACTTTATTTGCTTGTAAACAGGAATTGCTTTCTGCCCAGCTAGTGGTACCTCCTAAAATTACACCAGCTATACTACAGGAAACAACGAGCAGTAAAAGGCGTTTGGTTTTTCTATCCATAGATAGTTGTTAGAAATTAAATAAGTTGCAAAGATTCATCACCTACTTTACACAACACTAGCCCAAATCGACAAATTTTAATCCAGGATTGAAGCAAGGGGGAAATATTGTTGCGAAAAACCGCTCGCGTGTGAGAAGGGTTGCGCGATTTATGTGTATTTGTGTGTTCCTTGCCAGACTTCCAATCCACCGTCAGGGTTATCTATATATGTCCACTTTCCATCTTTCAGGACTGCTACACGCGGGCCAAAAGGATTGGTTGTCCCGATGAATAAACCATGTGGAGTGGAAATGAAGTTACGGACTCCAAAATTATAGACATTGCCAAATCCTTGTCTAGTCACAGGTAGCCAGTTTTCGCCGTCAAAGCTGCGCCATACTTCAAAACCACCTTGATGTTTGACGATTTCTTCTAAACCGACGCTATTGAGCATTCGGATTATTTTCTCTGGTCTACCTTCTAAGGAGACATAACGGATAATATCACTCCAATCCATCGTTCCTGCGTATAACCAACCATCATGTACTCCCATTCTCCAGAGATAGCCATTACATAAGCTATTGAATCCAGCTGCTAATCCACTTAGAGGAGATTTACCATCCTTGCGGATGTCTCCCATAATCACATCCCAAGAACCATCATGGTGAATCCTGATCAGTTCAGCACCAGCAGGGCCTATTTTGTTGAGGTGATCATAACCGCCATTTTGAATGCCAGTACCCACATATAAGGCATCCTTAAAAACCATCATACTGGCAGCAATTTGATTGAGACTACCACGACCTGCACCGTTAGAGATCACTTTAGTCCAATGATAAGGGGGTTTTCCTTCTGCTTTAGTACGCCAGATTTGGAAACCTTTGTTATTAACAGTTCCAGCATAAAGATAATCTCCAAAGGGACGTAACTCAAAAATAGTGCGATTGTCAGGATCTCCAAAGCTGCGATCGCTTGCAGCATACCACTCTCCTTTGGCAGGATCGCTACTTTCATAAACTTGAGTTACTCCAGAGGTATTTGGGTTTCCTCCCGCTGCACCTGTGGGAGCAGTAAATAAGCGTCCTTTGAAGGGAATTAGCAAGCGCAAACTGGTAATTGGTAAACCTACTAATCCGGGTTTCGAGACAATCTCAAAGTTTTTACCGTCTTCAGTACGCATGATTAGGGGACCATTGGCGCGAGATCTTGACCAGGTGCTGACATATAATGCTGGTTCTGGATCTGATTTGCCTTGAAAAACTGCCATCCCACGGTAGCCAAGGTCACGACTGAACTCATCCCCTTCCTTACTGAAGGTCATTGGAGCCTGAAAAACCCGTTCCCAATGTTTGATGACTGGATTGTACCGCCAGATTTCTGCTCGCGCCCAAGTTCGTTCAAATTCTGGCGAATAAACTTTATGAGGACATTCAACAGGCCAAACGTCTATCTTCACCTGTGGCATACTATGACGGATCAGACAAAAATTGGCACGGGTTGTTCCAACATACAAGTGTCCATTAAACCAAGCCATGGAATGAGCATAAGCATTATTACCATCGCCAAAGCCGTTTTTGCAAATTTTACGGAAATTAGCTTCACTTAATCCGGGGTTTGGTTCTGGATGAAAAATTCGCACCTGAGTCATCCGATTTTGGATTTTGGATTTTGGAAAACGGAATTGATTCCACAGAGGAAAGAGTTGCAATATATACACAGTTCCTTCATGGACTGCGTAACATTTGATTCTTAATAATTTTCCAACATCTGAATCAACAGCACAGGATAAAAATCAGAAAATCATCTAGAAGGCTACTGTAAAAATTGCGCGAGATAAAGCTGTTCAGAAATACTACTTACTTATCAATCAGCATCAATATCTACATGTTTGGGACACTCTAACCGATGCATTAACATTGCAAGCCGATGCATTAACATTGCAAGCCGATGCATTAACATTGCAGGTCGATGCATTAACATTGCAGGTCGATGCATTAACATTGCAGGTCGATACATTAACATTGCAGGTCGATACATTAACATTGCAAGCCGATACATTAACATTGCAGGTCGATGCATTAACATTGTAGGTCGATGCATTAACGTCAACAAACTCGCTGATTTACTCCCATGATTATTCGGCTAGAAACGCCTCCGTAGTTTTTCACTCTCCCCCGGTAAAAAGAGATTAGAGAGAAACAGAAATAGGA
>NZ_JCACKS010000104.1:0-8142 GCF_059505505.1 Pelatocladus sp.
TCCTATTTCTGTTTCTCTCTAATCTCTTTTTACCGGGGGAGAGTGAAAAACTACCATACAAGCGGCTTCAGGACAACTTCGAGCAAACTGCTGGAAAACATAAGTTTTAAGGCTTCCCACAGCTTAGGATAAAATTATTGATAAATTAACAGGCAAGAGGCAGATAATGTCAAACGTCAAAGTTGAAGTACAATTATCTTCAGAAGAATTGCTCAAGGCAGTTGAGCAATTAAACTTGTCTGAATTAGAACAATTTGTATCGCAAGTTATTGTTTTACAAGCACAACGCAAAGCAACTCGACTGCCGCAAGCAGAAGCGGAATTATTACTCAAAATTAATCAAGGTATTCCTGCAAATATTCAGAGAGATTACGAAGAATTGATTGCTAAACGAGATGATGAAATTCTCACAAATGATGAGCATCAAAAGTTATTGCAATTAACTGAGAAAATAGAAAAAATCCAAGCACAGCGTATAGAAAATTTAGCAGAATTAGCACGTTTGCGTGGAATTTCACTGACTGCATTGATGGAAAACTTAGGTATTCACGCAACAAATAATGTCTGATTCGAGAGTGACAGCACAGCAAAAAAAGTCTGTAGTCAAGCGAGCTGATGGATGTTGCGAATATTGTAGAAGCCAAGAACGTTTTGCAATTCAAGCTTTTTCTGCCGAACATGTGATTCCCAAGAGTCAAGGTGGAGAGACGAATCTAGATAATTTGGCTCTTTCTTGTCAGGGTTGTAACAATCACAAATATAATAAAACTCAAGGTCGTGACCCAGTAAGTGGTGAAATTGTACCTTTGTATCACCCACGTCAACAATTATGGAATGACAATTTTGCATGGAATAATGACTTTACTTTAGTTATTGGTTTGACTCCAACAGGAAGAGCTACGGTAGAAACTCTACAGTTGAATAGAGAAGGAGTTGTGAATTTGCGCCGAGTATTGTATGCAATGGGAGAACATCCTCCAGGGAATGTTAATGATTGATAACAATATTGATTATTTATTCAGCAACTGTAAAAATTCTCCCCACCCACAACCAGCAAAATCTGACTTCTCATAAAACTGAGAATAATCTCTCCCTGGATAATAAATCGACAACCCCTTCACACGCTCAAATCTCACCCCAGAAGTCACATTTGCTAAAATTAACTGCGGCTCAATTTCAAGAATCATTAAATCTATAACTTCATCAATCACCTTGGTCAATTCATCACTATCCCCAGCATATTTATCCCGTAAAAGCTTCAAAAAATCATACAAATCCACAAAGTCTTTATCCTCAAAACGCACCACTTTACGTTGAGCATGATACAGCGCATTCTCAGTATAAATATCTGACTCTGCCAGCAATTGACACAAAACAGCCGCTAATCTTCCCAACCCCTCAGCCAGTTTCTCAACTACCCTCAAATTAGTTGCTGATTGGGTAATCTGAGTTACACTACCCCGTGATTCTCCCTCATAGTAGCGCTCGTACTCCTGTACAATTAACTTTGCCAGCGCCTCCGGTGTCATCTGTGCATTGGCGGTTAAATTCTGCAAAATCGCCGTATAGGGATAACCTGACAGGGGTTCTACCTCTTGGGATGCAACCATGTAACTAGCATTTGCCCGCAGTTGATATGCAACTTCAACCATGCTCATTAAACAGGCATCCATACCAATTAAGCTAACTTTTTTACCTGTTTGCTCTTGTGCTTCCCGAAACGCCAACTGTAGTTTAGCGTTATCTAAAAAGTCCAGGGATGAGTCATCAAAACAGATTGCTCGTGATTCCTCATCTTCTAATTGCAATACTTCCAGCACTGAAGAGAGAAAAAAGGCATGAGACAGTCGTCGATGACTACGAGTAAGGGAACGCACTTCATCCTGACTTGCTTGGATTTGCACGCCACGATTTCGCGCAAAGGCGTAAATATCATCTTCTTTCCACCCAGTACCGTGATTCCAAAGTATAACTGCGTAGTTTTGGGCTGGGTAATTCTCGATTCCCCAAACAATAAAGTCCCGTAATGCGCGGGAGTCCCCCATATTTTGCTCAGGGATATTCTCAATTTGCCTGGGTTCTCCAGAAGGGCGGATGTAAATGCGGTAAGTATGTTCGCGGTCAGATAGTGTGTCAAACTGAACTAATACGTTTACCTCGTCGGTAGAGCCAACAGCTTCCATTTGTTGAATATCTTGATATCCTTGCTCCTCCATTGGAGCCATCAACCGTTTACCTTTTAGTTGCTCGAAGGCTTTACCGTTGTCCCCTGCCATGTAGACCATTAAAGTCCAGCGACGATTTTGTTGGGTCATATTTGTTTGTGCGATCGCTTGAAAAAGTTCCGGTATAAATATTTCTGTACAAATACAAGTTTCTAATTTTTCTACAAACCCATCGCTGTCTTATCCGCAAAATCCACCGATTATTGAGTCAGAATTTGATTTTTAAATTCAGTAAGCAGTTTCTCAGCTTGGCTAACATCACGATTATTAATCGCTGATTGCAAGTCTTCTAGGCGTTCCAGCAGCAGTTTGTCAGATGTCCTTTCTTTATTAACAACACGCTGTAATCGGGTCAACTCCTCCTGTAACTGGAACAGACGACTGGTTTTGGCATCTTCATCTCGATTAGCCTCAGCTTCTTTCAGTTTCTGATCTACCTCTTGCTGAGTCAGGCAATAAAAGCGGTCAAAGGTTTTCTCAACAGGTTGTCCCTCGGTACTGGCATCTTCTGCTAGCACATGGAGGATACCATCATGGTCAACTTTGAACATACAGTTAACCCGAACTTCCCCAGCAGGACGAGCAGTGGCTAAGTTAAGAACCACTTCGCCGATAAATTCATTGTCCACCGCAATTGGTCGCTCACCTTGAAAAATACGAAAGCGGATGCTTTCTTGACCGTCACGCTGGGTTGTAAAAGCCTGGGGACCCTTGCGCCACTTGGTAACTGGTATCTGTTCGTTAGCGCGAATAATGGCATCCATCTTACTATTGGCTAACTCAATTCCCAAGGACAGAGGCGTAACATCCCAGAGTTTAACTTCTTCTTTGAGATAGCCGCATAATCTTGCACCCAAAACAGCCGCACCTCTGGCTACGGCTTCATCAGGATTTACAGAGTCATTGATTTTCCAACCGTAGCGTTCCCGAAGTGCTGCTTTTATCGCTGGTAATCTGGTTTGTCCGCCAACTAATAAAACTTGGTCAATGTCTGTTGGCTTTAACCCTGCTTTTTCTAGAGTATTATCGCAGATATCTAAGGTGCGTTCGATGAAAGACTGCACCACCTTTTCTAGTTGTGTGCGGGTTAAAATAGCTGACAACCCCAAAGACCGATTTTCTGCTGTGAAAAGGCTGGGGATGCTAACTGCATATTCTGTGGCTTGGGTAAGGGCAATCTTGGCAGCTTGTGCTGTTGTCCAAAGCAGTGCTTTCAGACTATTATTTTGCTCAAGGAGTAAGTCTACATCGTGCTGCTGCTTAAACGCTTCCTTCATCCAGCCTACAATAGCCAGGTCGAAATCATCACCCCCTAAGTGAGTATCGCCACTGGTAGCTTTAACCCGAAATAACCCCCGTTCAATCCGCAAAATAGAAATATCGAAAGTACCGCCGCCCAAGTCGTACACGGCTACTGTCTGCGGTTCTGTTCCCAAGCCAAATGCTAAAGCCGCAGCAGTCGGTTCATTAATTATCCGGGGAACCCGTAAACCAGCCAGTTCTCCTGCTTCCTTGGTCGCCTGACGCTGGGATTCGCTAAAGTAGGCAGGGACAGTGATGACAGCCTGGGTAATTTTTTTACCCAAGGTAGCCTCGGCATCTTCTTTGAGTTTACGTAGGACTTGCGCTGAAATCTGCGGTGGTGTAAGGATGCGTTCGCCGACACGGACAGCTACTTTGCTCTGCTGCACTTCCTCGATGGTGTAGGTGACTTGGGTTTGGTCGATGCGTACCCGTTCGTCACGAAAAGTACAGCCAATGAAACGCTTTACGGAGTAGATGACTTGACCGGGATGGCTGGTTATGCATGAGAGCGCTGATTTACCGACGATGGGTTGATTTGTTTGGGTATCAAACATGACAACTGAGGGAGTGAGGCGATCGCCTTCTTGATTGCACAGAACCCTCACTTTCTCTGTTTCTGGTTCCCAGATGGCGATCGCAGAATTGGTTGTCCCTAAATCAATCCCCAGGATGTCTACTTCGCTCATCGGCTAACCCTTTGCTGAAATTCAAGCTTGTTCACAATATCCACCACATACAGGAGCAAGTCATTTTGATTTTAGTTTAAGTTGATTTTTCTGTGTGTAGGTAAGCACAACCCAATACAAACACTTTCGGCTTCACAAAAATATAAATGTTAAAATAAGCCTACTATTGTAAATTTGATATTATTCGGAATTAGCGCATCCTCCTACACCTAAATTCTATTCTGCTCAATCATCAGGAGGATGCCAACCACTAATTGTCCAACGTCGTCGTGCAACAACTATTACTGGATTATTCATTCGCAAGCAAACAATTGTAGCCCTACCAATAGTAGTTAAACCTTCAACTTTTGTTGCATCAGAACTCCAAGTAAAATGGTCAGACCATTTCTGTGTACGCGGATTAAATAGAGGTGTTGTTTCTCCTGTTAAAGGGTCTATAGTTGCGGTTGAATCAGCTTTAAATTCATTGCAAGAGCGACAAGTCAAACAAAGATTTTCAAAGGTAGTTTCTCCACCTTTTGAGCGGGGTTGAATATGGTCATGGGTCATGGGAATCCCGCTATTGGCTTCAGTTGTTAAGCAATAACAGCAACGTCCTTTATCGCTAGCAGCTATTTGATTTTTTAGGCTTTCAGGAATATATTTAGACACAACTATTTAAGGAGTCGGCACATGATGTCCTCGCCAACGGAGTAACACAGCAGCTTGGGCTTTACAAAGCATAAAACGGTCAGCTTCGTAACGCAGTTTTATTAGTTCCAATTGTTCTGCATCTGTAATGTTACCACTAGAGTTACGCTCCAGCAGAAAGTTGTATCGCTCCATTTGGTCTGCTGTTTTGCGACTGCGGACAATTTGCCACAAGCTATTGTCATCTAGTTTATCTAAAGCTGCGAGATCGGCTTGGAATTCCTCTGGTACATCATCCCATTCCGGAGGACTACCTACTTGCAAAGCATGAACTATTACCTCTTCAATGGGGCGACGTTGCGCGTGGGCAGTATTGACTAAACGCTGATAGAGTATTTCTGGGATTTGAAGAGTCACTGTCTCTGTTGCCATTGTTCAATTCCCTACCCATGCCTTGGTTAAACCGTCTTAATTTTAGCGTAGGTCAGCCCTAGCTACGGCAGCCGCACCCATTTTGATAGCGAAGGCTATAACGACGGTTGCTAAACTTGCTATTAAACCCTTACGGATAGTAACGATAAAAAAGACTGTCACCACAATTAGAGAGACCATCCCTGTTATAACGTGTTTTTGCAAAAATTCGTCACCTTTTATTCTTAACTTTTATCACTCCAACCAGTTCTCTAACTGCAAATTGAGGATATTTTCAAAATCTTTGATGTTATTAGTAACAAGAATATCATTACGCGACCGAGCAACAGCACCAATCAACGCATCAATTTCCCCTGTTGGTTTACCAATTTGTCTGAGTTCGCTTTGAATCTTACCAAATTCAACAGCCGCATCTAAATCAAATGGTTCAACTGTTAGCAGTTGAGTTAACTGTGCTAATATTTCTAAATTCTTTTCAACTTGCTGGGAACAGTAAACACCTTTATAAAGTTCTGAAACAACTATTGTCGAAATATAGCATTGAGCAAATAAAAAATTAAATTTTGCAACTGCCTTGGGGTTATTATTAAGTAGTGCAATGCAAATATTAGTATCTAACAAGTACATTATTGCTTATCTTGATTTTCAATAGAATCTATAACTCTACCTCGATAAGCGTGGCGTTGTTGGTCAATTTCTGCAAAGATTTCTACTAGTTCAGGTTGGTCTTGCCAAACACCAAATAATTGGTTGAGCTTGGAGAGCCTTTCTTCATCACTTAAAGTTTGTGGAGTTTCAGTTCTTTGATTTGAAGAAATTACAAATTCCACGATAATTTCTGTACCATCAGGGATATCATTAATTTGTTCTAATAGTTCAATAGTTTGACCGCGTTTGATACCTTTAATTTTCATTTGATGTTCACTCATTTTTTGAAATTACAGATAAAATTAACACTCCTGCTCCAAACTGAAGCTCAGTTCCCTAATAATTTTACAGGATACCTTTAATATCAAAAAATTTGGACAGAGGGTGTGAGGCATTTTTATTTTAGATTTTGGATTTGTTAGTAAGTGTAGCAACTCAAACCACATGGTGTACCTACCCATAATTTAGTCTCCCCATCTTCACCCGTGCTAATAGCAAGCGCTGTTACCCGATTTGCCCCCAAGCCGCTATTATGGATGTGAAATTCGTTTGCTACCTTCCAGCTATTGTCCACAGCAAGCAGACGGAATAACCCTCTATCTGTCCCAACCCACAAACTACTAGCATGACTGTCCCAAACTAAAGCTGTAATTGTTCGATTCTCAAGTTCGGATACAGACTCCCAATTGCTGGAATTACCCACATACAGTCCTTGACTAGTTCCCACCCAAAGCAGTTCCGACTCACCCCATCCAATTGCTAAGAGAGAACGCACATCAGCACTACCTAAAGTGCCACTGACTGGCGTTAGTTGTTTTGTATCAGGTTTATAGACCAACAATCCAGTTGAAGTCCCCAACCAAACATGGTCTGTACCACTTTGGACAACAGCTTGCAGCCACCCTCTAACAGGCAGTTCTTTAGAGGAAATTACTTGTACCCAGACAGAATCTTTGTAATGATAAAGACCATCTAAACCCACTGCCCAGTACTGAGCGTTTTTGGTAGTTAAGGCTAAAATTGGTTCCGAAATGTTAGGCGCGGTTTGCAGTTCATTGTTTTGTGTTAAGCCATGTAAACCGCTACTCCAGCTAGCAACCCAAACTGTCTTTTGGTCTGCGGTAGTGGTAATTGCACGGATATCTTGTGTTCCCAATTGACCGTAGCGCCGCCAAGTCTCAGAAAATAGGTCTAAACGATAAAGACCGCGAACTGTACCAATCCATAGAATAGAGCTTCCCTGCAATTGCTGTACTGACAGCGCCTGCACCAGGTTGCTGAAGGTGGCGGGAGAACGTTCAGGAGAAGGCAAACCAATGACATCGGGTGGTGTATCCGTTAAGTGCAGGCGTATCCCTTCTTTCCCACCCCGCAATAGTCCATCATGGATGCCAATCCATACTTGCTCATCACTTGCTGCCAAACTGGTGATGGTGCTATTGAGTTGTTTGTCTGCCAAAGGTGTCCAACCAGTCTCCGTCGCTAAACCCACTTGTCCCCCACAAGCTGCCCAAACCCCTTGAGAACAGGGGGCAATGGCAGTAATTTCGCTCATAGGCATAGTATCAATTTTATGTAACTGGTTGGTAGTTAAGTCAATTCGTACCAGTCCCCTAAATGTTCCTAACCAAAGGTTTTCACCTTGCAGAGCTAGCGTCAGAATATCCGGTTGCACGCTGTCGGTGGAGCGTACCCAGCTAGAGTTTTGGTAATGATAGACACCTTGAGCGTTACATAGCCAAATATCATTTTCCTTAGCTACTGCGTTTTGCGGGGAGTGCAATAGCGAAGCGATCGCCCTGGGAGGAAAACCAGCAGGGGGTAATTCGATCGCGGGTTTGCGGTCTGGACTGTTGATAGCATAGATACCGCTAGCAGTTCCCACCCAAAGCCAACCTGTGGAGTCTATAGAACTCTTGCATAAATATTTTGTGGTATAATAAGGGGTTGTTTTAATTTCAGTTTTTAGCAATTAAGATAGTAAGAATTTGTGATTTTTTCGATTAAGTATTATCAGGCGATCGCTCACTCAAAAAATTGACAGCAAACTTATTTTCAGTTATCAGTTAGTAACTGAAAGATTTGATAAATTTAGTTTTTAAATCAATTGATCAGGCTAATTCATGATTATAAATTCCCGCAATTAAATTCGACCTTAAACCGTATCGGCTCAATAAACAGGGGTAGCCAAGAAAAATAAAAAAAACGAGCGAGGA
>NZ_JCACKS010000105.1:0-7989 GCF_059505505.1 Pelatocladus sp.
AACTTCTATTGACGTTCTTTTACCACAAAATATACTATTTTGGAGATGTTTAGTAATTAACCCAACTCCAATTCCTTGCAGAATACGAGTAGTAAATAAAGTATAAATGCTGGGATAAACAATCATCAAACCTGTAGCAAAGGTAAGGAACAGCAAACTAGCCAAGATTATCTTCTTACGTCCTACCCGATCAGATATACCACCTAACAAAATCAACGTTGGTAGTAATCCCGCAACATAAGCTGAAAATGCGATCGCTGAAATACTGCTCGCAAAGCCTCCAATCTCAGCGTAAGTACCATACAAAGGAACTTGTAAATTTGTAGCATGGGTAATAAGAAAAATTGCAGACCCAACAATTATTAAAGAGCGTCTCATCTGTTTGATTAGATAAATTTATGTTGGCTCATGTTACTTAATTATTCGTCATGAAATATTCGATCTCGTGTGCTACATCTTGAAGCAAAATGATTGTAGTTTCACCTACTCCCCAATCATCAAATGCAAGTTTTAAGTTTTTTATTGGTTTGTTCATATTTACCTTCTAATTTTTGATAATTTCTTTCGTCGAAATATGAGGCATTAAAAACAACCTCCCTAAAATAGCTCTTCAAGAGGAGAAAATCTGACTTGTGCGCTGAACTTAGTCAGGTAGAAAAAATTTATAGCAGCAGTTTATAAAGTAAAAACTTTAGAAAATATCATAGAAGAGTGGATTTGACTTTGTAAAGACTTTTCTTTAATTTATGTCTATGGGCATAAACTCTCTGAAAAAATCAGCATCTGTCCGTACTCGACGGGCGATCGTCAACATACTCAAACAAGAGGGTAGCAAGGACGCGCAGGAACTTGCTTCTCGTTTAGGTATTTCTGCAATGGCTGTTCGACAACATCTCTACGCTTTGCAGGAAGAACAACTTGTTACTTACCAGGAAGAAGCCCGGGAAATGGGGCGACCAGCAAAACTATGGGAACTAACCTCTGCTGCTGATCGTCTGTTCCCTGAAGGCTATGCTGAATTAACCTTGAGCTTAATTAATTCTGTGAAAGAAGCATTCGGCGATGCTGGACTGGAGCGCCTTTTGGATGTAAGGACTCGCCATCAAATTGATGCTTATCGAGCTTTGATACCGCTTGAACAGCCACTAGAGCAAAAACTAGAAGCTCTAACAACTTTGCGAACGGAAGAAGGATACATGGCTGAAATTCAAAGTCTTGGTGACAATTCTTTTTTATTGATTGAAAATCACTGCCCAATTTGTGCTGCGGCCACTGCTTGTACAGGGTTGTGTGCCAGAGAGTTAGAAATATTCCAAACTGTTTTAGGAAAAGGGAGCGTTGTAGAGCGAACCGAGCATATTGTCTCAGGTGAGAGACGTTGTGTGTATAAGGTTTCGCATCAAAGCTGAAATCCGTGTGAAAGTGTAGTATGACATTTGTATTCCTAAAATTTGTAGCGACTGTTTTAAAAGTCGAGCGATCGCGGTTAGTATTTTAAACAATAACTCGACATTCCCTCAAGACATTGAATCTCGATTTACAATTTAAGTGGCTTGAGTCAAAAAGGAGTTGGTGCGAATGACTTTCCAAGACTGCAAAAGCAGGTGCTGCAATTGCCAACGAGCGATCGCGCAGCATTAGCACAAGCCCTTCTGCAATCCTTGCGTCAGGATAGCTACCCAGTCAGTGAACATCCCCTAGCAAAATTTGCTGGAATTCTGAGCAACGCAGAGGCTAGTGAATTGCAGCAGATCATCACCGCAGAGTTTGAGCTATTTCCGCCAGCAGCCCCGCGCAAGGCGCGAAGCCGAGCGTCGGATCGAGGTGCGAGCAAGGCGAGGAGTGGTGTCAATACTGCTCGGATAAGACAAATCGATTGACATTTAAAACCTGTAGAGACGTTGCAGTGCAACGTCTCTACATGCCCAAAATTACGACGACAAATCCTTAACCGAGCAGTATTGGGAGTGGTGTCTGATCAATGCGAAGCGAGGAAAGACACCGACGACGAGACGAGCCATCTCCTCTGCCACAAACGAGTATGGTACAATTGGTCTACCCGCCACAGTGGGCTTAGTGTTTCAGGGCGTCCCGCCTTGCTGTCCAACTCGAATGCCTCTGAACCTGCAACGAGACAGGTCATGTACGATGAAGGGTTGGAACCGGGAGTAGAAAGTAATTTCTTCACAAGTTTTCTCGTTATACTCGATACATTGTCTCCGGTGGGGCATCACGGGGACGTAAAACCAAAGCTCAGGAAATGTCCGATGCACTCTTCTGGAGTCACTGAGAAGCCCGCGCTCTATCGCTTTGCGATGAGCGTCGGGAGATGTCACCAGGTGGATGAGCGTGAGTGGTGAAGTTGCATTAGACACATCAGTTTCAATCCGATTTTTGAACGGCGATGCAGTCATCGTGTTTATGATTAATTTGTTACCGATCAATCAAGTCGTTAGGCATCGTACGCACCCTATATTTTTTTAATTCACATCAGGTGGAAATTATGAAAATAGAAATATTCCCTGATGTTTTTTATTTACAAACAAATTTTAGTTCGTATTATACAGCAGGGAACAGGGAATAGGGAACAGGGAACAGGGAACAGGGAACAGGGTTGAAAGTCTCTTGGTATATGGCTTTGTTTTTAAAATTTGTACTTCATTTACCTGAAATCTGCTGTATCATTATTTTTAATAATAAAATTACTGAAAAATACTTTTATTAATCGGCTAAAAGTTTATATTAATACATTATTAATAATAGTTCACTATTGACATTTAGTAATTATAGTTCTGATTAAAAAATACATTTTTTAGTTTTGTTTAAGAATATTATAGTTGGTATGTTAATTGTTAAGTTTTGAGTCTAAAAGTTAAACTAAATTCATCCTATCCTACAACCAAGCTAATTCTTAATTAACCAGATTTCGCCGCACAGAAATTATAACCAAATCGGTTAGGTATGAATGCTGGTAATGATATTTTGAGATGCCAATCTTGGAAATTGAGCTTATATGCAGTAGACATACCCAGGAGAATTTTATGCTTGAGTATCTAACGCGTTTGAACGACCACAATTTACCCTATCCAGATACGATTCATCCTATCGTTGTTCACTTTGTCATTGCAATGGTACTGTTTGCTTTCTGTTGTGATGTGATAGGTTATTTTACTGGTAACTCCCGGCTGTTCGAGGTCAGCTGGTGGAATATGTGTCTTGCTACCGTCGCCATCTTCGTTGCAATCATTTTTGGTCAGTTTGAAGCAGGCTTGGCAACACCTTACCACCTAGCAAAATCAGTGTTAAATGTACATACTCTCATTGGCTGGTCACTTTCAGGAATCATCGCTGCAATCACAGCTTGGCGTTATGTAATTCGTACGCGCAACCCCCAGAAATTACCCATTGGATATTTAGGAGTAGGACTTGTACTAGTCCTCATAGTTGGAACACAAGTATATCTAGGAGATCAACTTGTTTGGGTGTATGGACTACACACAGTCCCAGTAGTTGAAGCAGTAAAGGATGGTATTTTGCGATGAACTCAGAACTGATTGACCAATTGGGAGCGCAACTAGGCACAAACGGACTTCCCTACACCATTCCTGTTCATCCCAATTTAGTTCATCTGACCTTGGGTCTGTTCATCATTGGGATTCTCTTTGATATTGTCGGTGTATTTTTCCCCTTACATCAATTCGTTTATAAATATTTGGCATTACCAGTTGAACGTGCTAACTTCTTCGATGTTGGCTGGTATAACATGCTGGCTTCAGCCTTGATTACCTTTTTTACAGTTGCAGCAGGCTTTTACGAAATCATGCTTGCACAAGCACCAGTAGATGTCAAAAGTGCCTGGGGTATGCAAGCCATGGAAACAATGCTGTGGCATGGTGTGGGTGGTGTTGTACTCCTAGCCCTGATTGTTGGGATGACCGTCTGGCGAGGATTCCAGCGCTTCGTTTGGCGCAAAGACGAAGATAGACAAGTGTATCTGAGTTACCTCGCTGTCGGGATGGCGATCATGTTTGTGATGTATATTCACGGCACATTGGGAGCGCAAATGGCTGCGGAATTCGGCATCCACAACACCGCCGATCAATTGCTTAGAGTTAGTCAAGACCTCAACACCATGATGAAGTAACACATTTAGTCTTCTGTTATTTGTCCTTTGTGAAGAATTAATGACCAATGACTTTTTACTATGAAAATCCAGAAATTACTAAAAATACTGACCTTTGCAACGAGTGCGATCGCACTGATTACTACCAGTCTCTGGATTGGGAAACAGGCTTACTCCTGGCTTCCTCCCCAAGCGGCTGCTGAATCACTACTCGTTGATGACTTAATTAGCTTTTTGGTGACACTCGGAGCATTTATCTTCCTGGGTGTCACTGGAACCCTGATGTATTCGGTAATTTTCCATCGGGCGAAAAAAGGTGAAATCAGCGACGGCCCACCCATCGAAGGAAATATCACTCTCGAAGTCGTCTGGACAGCCATCCCAATTATGCTGGTGCTGTGGATTGCTACTTACAGCTACCAAATCTACGAGCAAATGGGGATTCAAGGCCCAAATGAACATGTCCATTTCCGTATGCCGATGGGGATGGAATCAGCTTATGCAGCACCCAAAGACTCATCTGTTGACGCCATCACTGCACCTGTAGAAAAAATCGACGTTGTTGCTAAACAATGGGCTTGGGTCTTCCACTATCCAGAAAATAATGTCACCAGTAGCGAACTGCACCTACCCGCGAATAAAAGAGTGCGTTTAGCACTACAATCTGAAGACGTTCTTCACGGCTTGTACGTACCAGCCTTTCGCCTCAAACAAGACATAGTTCCCAACCAAACCATAGACTTTGAATTCACTCCGATTCGGCTTGGTAAATATCAACTAACTGATTCCCAATACAGTGGTACATACTTTGCAACTATGCAAGCCGATGTTGTAGTTGAATCACCAGAAGATTACCACCAGTGGCTCACCAAAGCTGCAACCCGCAAGCTTTCCCCAGCCAAAAATCAGGCAGTTTCTGAATATGCTCAAGCAGATGGCTGGACAACTGTCGCCCCTGCTGAACCTCCTCTGGTTAATTATCCTGGTTTATAGGAAAACAAAGCGATGACGAACATTAGCATCGAAAATATCGGTATCGCAGGCGAACAACCTCATCACCCCACTCCCGATAACTGGAAGCGATACTTCAGCTTTAGCACCGACCACAAGGTCATTGGAATTCAGTACCTTGTTACTTCATTTATCTTCTTCCTGGTGGGCGGTATCTTTGCAATGATCCTACGGGGAGAACTGATCACCCCTGATTCAGATTTGATTGACCGCACCATGTACAACGGCATGTTTACCATGCATGGTACTGTCATGCTGTTCTTGTGGACATTCCCATCTTTAGTTGGTATAGCTAACTACCTTGTACCCCTGATGATTGGGGCGCGGGACATGGCATTTCCTCGCCTGAATGCTGCCGCTTTTTGGATGGTTCCAGTCGTCGGCATCCTGTTGATGTCTAGCTTTTTTGTCCCTGGTGGCCCCGCCCAAGCTGGCTGGTGGTCTTACCCGCCAGTGAGTCTCCAGAATCCCACAGGTAACTTGATTAACGGACAAGTCATCTGGTTGTTGGCAGTAGCCATCTCTGGTGTGTCTTCAATTATGGGGGCAGTCAATTTTGTTACCACAATTGTCAGGATGCGCGCCCCAGGGATGACCTTCTTTAGAATGCCCCTGTTCGTTTGGGCAGTATTCAGCGCTCAAATTATCCAACTTTTCGGACTCCCAGCCCTGACAGCAGGTGCAGTCATGTTGCTACTCGACCTCACCGTTGGTACTGGCTTTTTTAACCCAGCTAACGGTGGTAATCCAGTCATGTTTCAGCACTACTTCTGGTTCTATTCGCACCCTGCTGTGTATGTGATTATTTTGCCCATCTTTGGGGTTTTCTCAGAGATATTCCCGGTTTATGCTCGTAAGCCTTTATTTGGTTACAAAGTAGTCGCGGTTTCCTCAATGCTGATTGCTGTAGTCAGTGCGATCGTCTGGGTACACCACATGTATGTTAGTGGTACTCCTGGTTGGATGCGGATGATTTTCATGTTGACAACAATGTTTGTCTCTGTACCGACTGGGATTAAAGTATTTGCCTGGGTAGCAACAATTTGGGGGGGTAAATTACGCCTAACTACACCGATGTTGTTTGCCTTGGGTGGATTGGTGTTGTTTGTCTTCGCCGGAATTACAGGTATCATGCTTTCTTCTGTACCTGTGGATGTTCACGTCAACAATACTTACTTTGTCGTTGGTCACTTCCACTATGTCCTTTATGGGACAGTAACTATGGGGATGTATGCAGCCATCTACCATTGGTTCCCCAAGATGACGGGTAAAATGTACTACGAAGGCTTGGGTAAATTGCACTTTTGGTTAGCGTTTATTGGCACTAACCTCAACTTCTTCCCCATGCATCCATTGGGTTTACAAGGGATGTTGCGTAGAGTTGCTTCCTACGCTCCAGAGTATGAGTTATGGAATATTGTTGCTAGTGTTGGTGCGTTTATGTTAGGTATGTCTACTTTACCTTTTATTCTAAATATGATTAGCGCTTGGATAGGTGGTGAGCAAGCATCAGCTAATCCTTGGCAAGCTATTGGATTGGAATGGGAAGTTTCTTCACCACCACCTATAGAAAATTTTGAAGAGATTCCTGTTGTGATTAGTGAGCCTTATGGATATGGCAAATCAGAACCTTTAGTAGCTCAAACTCATAGTCATAACTACTTAGCTTGACGAGTGTAGATTGATGCGGCTAGATAATGCGGAGAGTTCTGTAAGAAGGTTCTCCGCATGTTCTTGAAAGAATATTGATTAAAAACCGCAGAGAACGCAGAGTATACAGAGAAAGAGAGTAAGGAGAATTTCAGGAATGGACGGTTATATGGTTTCAGAGGAGTTGCAGCTGCATCACGCAGAGCATACTCACGATGAAGAAGGCAATAAAATGTTTGGCTTCGTCGTATTTTTGTTATCTGAAAGTGTTATTTTTCTAAGTTTTTTTGCCGGATATATTGTCTATAAACTCACAATTCCTAATTGGTTGCCGTCTGGAGTTGATGGGTTAGAAGTGGTTACGCCTGCTATTAATACGGTGGTTTTGGTTGCTAGTAGTTTTGTGATTTATTTGGCAGAACGTGCGCTGCAACGTCACAATTTGTGGAGATATCGCCTGTTTTTATTGGCAACTATGGTGATGGGAACTTACTTTTTGGTTGGACAGGCGATCGAGTGGAAAAGCTTGGAATTTGGTTTTACTTCCGGCGCATTTGGTGGAATGTTCTACCTGCTAACAGGTTTTCACGGTTTGCATGTTTTGACTGGAATTTTGTTACAGTTAATTATTTTGGTGCGTTCTTTTATTCCAGGTAATTTTGAATCTAGTCATTTTGGTGTGAATGCAACTTCACTTTTCTGGCACTTTGTAGATGTGATTTGGATTGTGTTGTTTGTGCTTCTTTACGTCTGGCAGTAGATGTAAATTGCCAGGTATTATTAATATTTTATACCTGAAGATCCGATCGCCTCAAATCCAATATCAACTATAAAACCGTCTTGGGTGACTTTTGTTCTCAAGCGGTTTATTTTAGTTTTGCTCTGAGGGCGATCGCTTGATCTTAATACAAAACTCAAAGCTGTAGGATCGCACCTGCGGAATGTGGGACACATTAGTTTATAGCCTAGATAAGGGTTTCACGTTTAATGTGTGTGTAATTAATTTTGCTTAACGGGATTTAGACATTTTTTGAGTTCAAAAAAGCCTCAAAGCCATATACAGCAATCATTTAACCTCGATTTAGGTTTTTTCTTGATATATCTGGGTTTCAGCTATTTTTTGGGGTTTGAGGTATATCCCTTACCCTAATTCAATACCTTCGCCAAAATAAAGAGGGCTTTCCGTAGTAGAGTTATTGTTTACC
>NZ_JCACKS010000106.1:0-7961 GCF_059505505.1 Pelatocladus sp.
TCGCCTTACATTGTGAATGTATCACCCTACATTATTAATGCATCGCCTTACATTGCGAATGTATCGCCCTACATTATTAATGCATCGCCTTACATTGTGAATGTATCACCCTACATTATTAATGCATCGCCTTACATTGCGAATGTATCGACTTACATTTTAAAATCCCCCAGCTTTACAAAAAACGAAGTTGGGGGATGCTCTAGGATGGTTTAATAATATTTAGCGAAATCAGCTAAAGCTTATAAGCTGACATCAGAAGGTATAAGTAGTCCGTTAATTTGGACAATCACGCCATTAGTGGTAGTTGTGGCAGGATGGTTGACTTTAGCATTATCTACCTTAACTTCACCATCAGCGTCTTCGGTAATTTTGAGTTGACTTCCTTCTAGAGTTTTGAGTACTCCAGCTTTTAACTGCTCAGGAGTAATTTCGCCAACAATCACGTGATATTTCAAAACTTTCTCACGGTTGTTACTATATTGGGAGAAAACGTTGCTCTTTAAACCATTGAATGCATCATCGGTCGGAGCAAAAATTGTGAAATAACCTGGCTTTTTCAGCTGGTCAAAAAGTTTAGCTTCTTTCAATTCATAAACTAGATTGGCATATTTACCATCCTTAGCAAGAGTATCAGCAATGGTACTGTTGGAGTTGCGATAAGGATAGTTCCGATAAGCAGAAGGTTGCAGAAAGGCAAAGCCATAGAATCTTCTGGCTAAGACTGGAGAACTAATCATGGTTGTAACACCAATAATCCCCATTACCCAAGCCAATCGGACAAACCATTTTTTGCCACTTAAGGCATGAATTCTTTGAGGAAACATAAGACTTACCTGGTAACTCTAAGTTTTACGCTAATACTACAAGACTTGAATGCTAGTTTACGGAAAAAATTATATAATTTTAGACTAAAAATTGGAATGCCAATATATGACATCAATAAGTATAAAATGAGTAAATTTAATTCATATACTGATATTCAGATTTTAGAGTCAAAGCCTGATTATTTTTAGGTTTTTTTATTGCGAACTACTGACTTCAAATCCTAGTCAAAGTTAAATAAATAACTTTGAGAGAAAATGTTAATTTTGTTCTCAGCGATCGCTTTGGTGCTTAGGCTACAGATGCTAAGTTGCGATGGAGCAATCATACCTAACAGTGGGTAGAAAAGTAACCTAGTACTCGACTACACGAACTATGCTGGATTCATAGTGATCGCTTAAGCGCTTATAGAGGACTAAAGTCCTTACTACAAACTCCTCAAAGTTGATGTGGTGGACTACTATAGCAGTTCTCGGTTGTGTCCAATACGTACCCCACCCCTTAATCCCCTAAGCGCAAGCGCTTAGGGGAGGTTTTGCGTCAGCAAAGCCGGGGTGGGGTTCCGACTGTATTGCAATCGAGTCAGAAGTGCTATAGATAGTAGACACCAAGAAAAACTCATCTTTGAGACTCACACCTTGACGGTATAAATTGGGAAATCGAACCTATTCCAGAAAACTACAACCGAGAAATCCTTAGATTTTAATCTTGACTTTTTTTACATCTAACCTCTAATGTGGACTCATTCTGTGAATCAAGATGTTTGTTTTTAAACCGATGATTTGTTTAGAGGATGTTTGAAAAATCCTCTTGTCGGTAGCAAAACGTTTTAGATCCCCCTAAATCCCGCTAACAAAGGGAGACTTTGATTCTGAGGAGTTAAGGGAAATCAATAAGTGCCTAAAATCACAGCCAACTACTTTTCAAACAACCTCTTAGATAAATCCAAATAAAATGACACAAAGCAGCAACAAGCAAATACGTATTTGGGCTACGCTGTGTCATCTCTCAGCTTTGTTGTGGATACCATTAATTTCTTTAGTCTTTATTGGCATACCCATATATCTTCCATTACTGAATATTCTTGGTCCATTAATAGTTTGGCAATGGAAAAAATCACAAGATCCGTGGATAGACTTTCAAGGCAAAGAATCTTTAAATTTTCAGCTTTCAATCACAGTTTATACATTAATTGTAATTATATTTTCCCTATTTTTGGTTTTTACAACTTGTGGGATTGCACTCACAAATAATGTGGCATCTAAACAATTAGACACAACTTTAAATACTTTATTAACAGTTTTAATTATACTCATATCAATATTATTATTAACACAATTATGTTTAGTAATATTTGCCTCTGTAAAAGCATACAAAGGTCAACACTATCGCTATCCTTTTACCATTAGATTTTTAAGAAATTGAGTAATTCCCTATGAATTTAATTTTGTCCAAATACTGATTGTTGCTCAAACTTCACTACAACCCATTGCGTTACTGGTGTCATTGGCTTCCATCCCAAAAATCCGCCAATGGGAGCAACCCTTTGAACTGCGACACGCATTAATTCCCCACCAACTTGATTTTGCCATTGCAGCAATTTTTGTTCACTTTCGATGGTGACAGCATTAGCAACCAAGCGTCCACCGGAACGTAAAGCTTGCCAACAAACTTCAAATAAGCCTGCTGCTGTTGCACCACCACCGATAAAAATAGCGTCGGGTTGGGGTAAATCTTTCAATGCAGTGGGGACTTTACCGTGGACTATTTGTAAATTGGGTGTACCAAGAGCAGTAGCATTGTCAGCGATATATTGTAATCTAGTGAGATTTTGTTCAATCGCGATCGCTCGACATCGAGAATGAGTCCGCATCCATTCAATACCTATCGAACCACACCCTGCACCAACATCCCACAATAATTGTCCCGGTACAGGAGCCAAAGCCGCGAGGGTGATCGCTCGTACTTCGCGCTTGGTGAGTTGACCGTCATGATGGTAGACATCATCTGGTAAACCTGCTAAACGAGATAACCCCACAACCCCAGGATCAGCAATACACTCGACAGCAATAGTATTTAATTCAGCTATTTCTGTAGTTATCCATGAGGCGGCTGTCCCTTCAATGATGCGTTCTTGAGAACCACCCATGCGTTCTAACACTTTAATTTTACTACCACCAAATCCACGTTTAGTCAATATATCAGCTACAATTGTCGGGGTTTGTTTTCCTTCACTCAAAATCAACAATCGCGCCCCAGCGTAAATCATACTTTGGAGTAGAGCAGGAGGACGAGCGTTGAGGCTTAATGTCTCTACTTCCGTAAGTGACCATCCTAGTTTGGCACAAGCAAGGCTGAAAGATGAAGGTGTAGGAATAATGGTCATTTCAGTCATAGGTATGCTGCGTCTGAGGGTGACACCAATACCAAAGCACATGGGATCGCCACTGGCTAAAACACAGACAGATTGACCCCGACGACGAAGAATTTCTTCTATAGATATGCTGATGGGTGATGACCAAGTGATTTTTTCACGCATATCATCGGCTGGTAGCATAGCTAAATGACGACTTCCACCAACTATTACCTCTGCATTTTGTAGTATAGAATGAGCGATCGCACTCAATCCTGATAGCCCATCTTCACCAATACCTATAACAGATAGCCATTTTTGCACGTGAGCCATTCGATTTTTAGATTTTAGATTGACCAATCATTCCTTGATGTTACAAGAAAGCAGATTTATCCGTGGAATAAATCGAAAGTCCAAAATCCAAAATTGTCTGACTTACGAGATAATCTGAAAGCAGGATGACAAAAATAATGTGAGAGAGTGAATATTAATAATAACTTTTAATATTTGAGCAAAAAGGCAAAAAGCAGACAGCAGAAGATTTCAATTAACGAAATTATGTTCATGATAGACAAAATCAAAAAGCCATATTTGGCTATCGTTTTACTTTGTCTTGTGCCTGTAATTATGCCAATACTTGCAATAATTACATTCAGCATCTACGTTTACAGCAGCAAAACCAAGGTTACTAATGCTGATGCAGCTATTGTTTTAGGAGCCGAAGTTTGGGGAGAAAAACCTTCACCAGTTTTCCAAGAACGAATTAACCACGCAATTAATCTCTACAAACATGGTAAAGTTCACAATATCATTTTTACTGGCGGAGTTGGCAAAAATAAAGAAATTGCCGAAGCAATTGTAGGTAAACATTATGCAATTTCCAAAGGAGTAAAAAAAGCCAATATCTTAACCGAAACTGCTTCCCAAAATACTCACCAGAACCTTTTATATGCAAAGAATATTGCATTATCTCAGCATTTATCTAAGTTTCTCATTGTGAGTGATCCTTTACATATGAAACGAGCAGTTTTGATGGCACAAGACTTAGGAATAGATGCATATCCATCTGCAACACCAACTACTCGTTATCGCAGCTTTCAAACTCAATTTAAGTTTCTTCTCAGAGAAACTTTTGGTTACTTTGTTTATCTTTTCCTGAGACTGTAAAATCTTATCTTAGATAGGATTCCTATTTGATTTTTGTTGGCGTAGCCTGCGCTCTGCGCTTACAGAAATCAGTACACTTTCTGTTACTCCACCTGAAGTTAGTTTTGGCTTTGTTCACCCTCCAATCCCCAAAACACCATTTTTGATTGCGAAACATTAAGGAATATTGCAATTCCGTGAGATCTCAAGATACACAGAGAAATGAGCCAAAAGTCCGTGATACGATGCTTTCGGTAAATGTGAAGATCGGGAGTAGACCTTTGACACTACGGGTTGCTGTTGTTGGGTCAGGCCCAGCTGGCTCATCTGCCGCAGAAACTTTGGCAAAAGCTGGGATCGAAACCTACCTATTCGAGCGCAAGCTAGATAATGCCAAACCCTGTGGCGGTGCAATTCCTCTGTGCATGGTCAGTGAATTTGACCTGCCCCAGGATATTATCGATCGCCAGGTGCGGAAGATGAAAATGATTTCACCCTCCAATCGTGAGGTTGATATCAATTTAGTAAAACAAGATGAATATATAGGAATGTGCCGTCGCGAGGTGCTAGATGGTTATCTGCGAAATCGTGCGGCAAAATTAGGCGCAAATTTAATAAATGCCACCGTTCATAAACTAGATATTCCTACAAACAACACTGACCCCTATACCATCCATTATGTAGACCATACAGAAGGTGGCGCCCAAGGCATAGCCAAAACCCTCAAAGTAGATTTAATTATTGGGGCGGATGGCGCAAACTCCCGTATTGCCAAAGAAATGGACGCTGGGGATTACAATTATGCGATCGCTTTCCAAGAGCGGATTCGCCTGCCCCAAGAGCAAATGGTCTATTACAATAACCTGGCAGAAATGTACGTCGGTGACGACGTTTCTACCGACTTCTACGCTTGGGTTTTCCCCAAATACGACCATGTAGCCGTCGGTACTGGTACAATGCACGTCAACAAAGCCAGCATCAAACAATTGCAAGCTGGTATTCGCGCCCGTGCTGCCCATAAGCTGGTAGGTGGTCAAATCATCAAAGTCGAAGCACACCCCATTCCTGAACATCCCCGTCCCCGTCGCGTTGTTGGTCGGATCGCGTTGGTAGGAGATGCAGCAGGTTATGTTACCAAATCCTCTGGAGAAGGTATTTACTTTGCTGCCAAATCTGGACGCATGTGTGCTGAAACCATTGTAGAAGTGTCCAACGGCGGCGCTCGTATCCCCACCGAAGCTGATCTCAAGGTCTACTTAAAGCGTTGGGATAAAAAATATGGACTCACCTACAAAGTCCTAGACCTGTTGCAAACCGTATTTTACCGTTCCGATGCCACCCGCGAGGCATTTGTGGAAATGTGTGCTGACCTTGATGTACAAAAGCTAACCTTTGATAGCTATCTGTACAAAACCGTCGTGCCAGCTAATCCCATTACCCAGCTAAAAATTACTGCCAAGACCATTGGTAGCTTAATTCGCGGTAATGCCCTTGCTCCCTAATTGTAGATGATTGAGCTATAAGGGTTATTAAGAAGAGAACACAAAAGACGCACCTGATTTGGGGAAATTTCTCCGCTTTGGGTGCGTCTAGTTTTTTTGATAAATTAATCAAATGTATATAGTATTGCAATTTTCCTCTAACGAAGTAAAATTTACTTCACATCAACTATGGGGAAAATTTTAGATGTTCCGAACAGCAATTTGCAGCATCTTTTTAGGGGCTTTTACCCTCAGCAGTGGAGTAATGGCTATTTCTACACCAAACCAAACTGATATAGCAAAAGGCTGGGTGCATTCTCGACTACCACATCATAGTATTAAACTCACAGCATCTACTGTTGATACTTCTGTTATAGAAGAGTCAGTTTTTCAGCAAATTAATGATTACCGTACCTCTCAAGGTTTACCAGCTTTGACTCGTAACGTTGCGATCGATGAGCAGGCTAGGACTCATAGTCGAAACATGGCTAATGGTACAGTCGCATTTGGTCATAGTGGATTTGAACAACGAATCCAAAGTATCGGTATTCCCTATAGCGCAGCCGCAGAGAATATTGCTTATAACCAGGGTTACAGTGATCCTGCTACACAAGCCCTACAATCCTGGCTAAATAGTCCAGGGCATCTGGCTCATATAAAAGGTAATTACAATCTTACTGGTATTGGTGTTGGGAGTAATAGCCAAGGCAAAATTTACTTTACACACATTTTCCTCCGCACAAGATAAGAACAACAAGGGAAGAGAGATAGGAGAGATATGGGAGATGAGGGAGAAAATTTACTTACCAATCCTCCCCATCTTCCCCATACCCAATCCCCAATCCCTCAATTTCCAGCGTTTAACTGTTCCAAGAAATCGATTTTGACTGCAACATTAATCAAATCTTTAGCAAAAGTTTTGATTTCACCCTCATTGAGAGCAACAATATAGGGTTCACCATTAATCATGGCAATGATAGGGCCTCCAGAAGAACCACCCGCAGTGTCGCAATCATGGAAAAGGAAATTTTCTTCTTCCCTAACAATACTACAATCCTTTTGGAAGCTCGCTGTCCATCCAGCGCCAGCACTAAAGTACTTTTGATAACTTGGAGTTGGAAAATCGCCAGAATAGCCAACGAAAAAGTATTTTTTCTGATTGCGAATCAATGTTTGAGAAGGTAGAGTTTTGATTCCTAAATATCCATACTTGCGACCAAGAGGCTTATTGATTTTCATAACTGCCCAGTCATTGGCATTTAGTGTGGCACCTTCTTTAAAATCTGTGCCATAAATTACTTCTTCTACAGAGGCAATATCCCTAACAAGTACTTACGCAAAATAAATTGTATATTATGAAATTAGTAATGTAAAATACCTTCTTGTCCTTATGGATGGCAAGAAAAAGGAGAAAATATTGAAATTGACAGTAGTCGTAGTCGTCGCATAAATGTACTAGAATTAATGAATTGTGAGCAAGAATTAGATGCCTATATATTTGAAGGAAGAATTACAAGCGATGTAGTTATCTCTTGTCTTGATAAATTTGCTGAAAATCTCCAAAGAAAAACCATTGTCGTTATGGATAAAGCATCATTTGCATTGTCCCCTCCAGAATTGGGCAGGCTTGATACCCCCTGATTAATCTGTGGGCCGACGAAATATTTCGACGAAGCCTGCCCAATTCTGGTACGCGGAAGACCCTCATTTCACACAAGCAAAAAAAACCACCAAAAAATTAGCGAGTGGCAACAGAAGAAATTAGAAATATTTTGGCTACCATCCTACTCTCCTCAACTAAATTTAATAGAAATTCTCTGGCGTTTTATGAAATATGAATGGATAGAAATAGATGCATACTCTAGTTGGTCAAATTTAGTTAACTATGTTGAAAAAGTCATTCGAGATTTTGGAGAAAAATATGTAATTAATTTTGCATAAGTACTTAAGAGTTAAGTTACAGAATTTGAGCATTTTAGTTTCTAAGCACTGAAGCGCTTACTAAAAGCCGTGTTTAAATTATTGGGAGGTAATACCAATTCAATTAGCGATCGCAAATACATACTTGAGTCAAGACGCGGGGTCAAGACGCGATAAATCGCGTCTCTACAATAGACATCTCCGACAACTATCAAAGCCTTTATGTGACTAGCTCT
>NZ_JCACKS010000107.1:0-7959 GCF_059505505.1 Pelatocladus sp.
ATCACCATGTAATCTCTTGCGCTACATTTTGAAGTGCGGAATGTGGGTTACAACTGTAGACGATCCTGACTTTGATGCCAAAATTAAAGCAGAAATTTTGCAACAGATGCAAGCAGCTGATGACAATGGTGAACCAGCTGTCTAAAGAGTTATCAAAAAGACAAGATTCCCGACTACTCTAAGAAATGGGGAATCTTGTCTTGTTTTTCTTCAAATCCGCGATTTGACAAACTTCTCCAACCTATCCATCCCCTTTTCAATTGTGGTCATATCTGTAGCGTAGGAGAGACGAATATTGTTATCTGCACCAAAAGCAATCCCCGGAATGACTGCTACTTGTTGTTCATCTAGTAAAGCGTCAGAAAATTGCAGAGATTTTAATCCGGTTTTGCTGATATCAGGAAATAGATAAAACGCGCCGTCTGGTTGGGAACAAGTTAATCCAGGAATGGCGTTGAGTCGTTTTAACATAACTTGGCGGCGTTTAGCAAAAGCTTGGCGCATTTGTTCCACACAGTCTTGGGAACCTTCCAAAGCTGCGATCGCACCATACTGAGCAAAAGTACATATATTTGAAGTACTATGACTTTGAATTGTACTTGTAGCTTTAATAATATCTATTGGCCCTGCCAAATAACCAACCCGCCATCCCGTCATCGAGTAACCTTTGGCAAAACCATTACTAACAATTGTACGAGCAAATATTTCTTCTCCCAGTGAACCAATAGACAAATGTGTTGCACCGTCATAGAGAATTTTTTCGTAAATCTCGTCAGAAACAACAAAGATATCTGCTGCAACTACTACTTCCGCCAAGGCTTTGATTTCCTCCGGCGTGTACACCATACCTGTAGGATTAGATGGTGAGTTGAGGATAAATAACTTAGTCTTGGGAGTGATAGACTTGCGTAATTGTTCAGGAGTAATTTTATATCCTGTACTGGCATCTGTAGGAACAATTACAGATACACCACCCGCCAAAGTCACCATTTCCGGGTAGCTTAACCAGTAAGGAGCAGGGATTATAACCTCATCACCTGATTCAATCGCTGCTAGCATTAAATTAAACAGAGAATGCTTACCGCCATTAGTGACGATGACATTTTCGGCTTTATAATCAAGACCATGATCATTTTTCAGCTTGCGGGCGATCGCTTCTCTTAACTTTGGTTCCCCAGCAGCAGGCCCATACTTAGTTTTACCTTCGTCTAAAGCTTTTTGAGCAGCAGCTTTAATATGTGCTGGGGTATCAAAATCCGGTTCACCAGTACTAAAACTACAAACATCTATACCTTCGCCCTTCATTGCTTTTGCTTTCGCTGCGATCGCTAAAGTTATAGAAGGCGTTACTTGACTTACTCTTTCTGCCAGCTTCATCGTCATTCAGCCAATTCTCACCTCTTCCAGAATATCCCAGAAGTAGGGATCGGGGAACGGGGATCGGGGACAAGGGAGACAAGGGAGAATTGGTTACTTATAATTAGTCTCCCCACACCTCCCACACTCCCCACACTCTAATTCAAGCGATCGCCACTTCTTTGGATAGATAAACATCTTGAATGGCGTGGAATAATTGCACACCTTCATCGAAGGGACGCTGGAATGTTTTGCGTCCAGAAATTAAGCCTGTACCGCCAGCACGTTTGTTAATGACTGCGGTGCGGATTGCTTCTGCAAAGTCATTTTTACCAGATGCGCCACCAGAATTGATTAAACCAGCGCGTCCGCAATAACAATTTAAGAGTTGGTAACGAGTCAAATCAATGGGGTGATCTGTTGTCAAGTCTGTGTAAACCCGTTTGTCGGTTTTACCGTAACTCTTACCTGTTGCTTGGGCTACTGCTGTGTAACCATTGTTATTTTCTGGTAGCTTTTGTTTAATGATGTCAGCTTCTATGGTTACGCCTAAGTGATTGGCTTGTCCTGTCAAGTCAGCAGCAAGGTGATAATCTTGATCTTGTTTAAATGCGTTATTACGCAAATAGCACCACAGAATTGTCACCATTCCCAATTCATGGGCGCGTTTAAAAGCTTGGCTGACTTCTTGAATTTGTCTGGTAGAGTTTTCGGAACCAAAGTAAATTGTTGCACCCACTGCTACAGCACCTAAATTCCACGCTTGTTCGACGGAAGCGAACATAATCTGGTCAAATTGATTGGGATAAGTTAGGAGTTCGTTGTGGTTGAGTTTGACAATGAAGGGGATTTTATGAGCATATTTGCGTGAAACTGCACCCAACACTCCTAAAGTTGTAGCTACAGCATTACAACCAGCAGCGATCGCCAGTCTGACAATATTTTCTGGATCGAAGTAAATCGGGTTGGGTGCAAATGATGCGCCTGCTGAGTGTTCAATCCCTTGGTCTACTGGCAAGATAGAAAGATAGCCAGTATGGGCAAGTCTACCACTAGAGTACAGTGTTTGCAGATTACGCAAAACTTGGGGATTGCGATCGCTATTTAGCCAGACTCGATCTACAAAGTCAGGGCCTGGTAAATGCAATAAATCTTTGGAAAGTTTAGCTTTATAAGTCAGTAAGTCTTGGGCTTCATCACCTAGAAGAGATTCAATGGAATCGGGCGTTGCTAGCGTTGTAGTCATAGCCTTTCCTGCAATAATTTAAACATTGTTGCGAGTCTTTGGCAACATTTATACTATGATGATGCTAACAAAGCTTTGTCATATCGACTTTTAGATACATAAAAAATCAAGATTGTTTAATTTAACCTTTTGTTTAATATTTATCTTTGTCTAAATTTAAAATCATAAATTTTGTTTGATCCAATCAATTCAGGAATACTCCAGTTCTAATTTGTATCTATAGAGTATGGCCATAAAACTCATCAAGTGGCGGATAATTTTCGCGACTCACATTTTGATATGGATGCAGAATTAGAATTTCCTTGGTTACAAGCAAAAGAAGCTGCCGATCAAGCTGTATTTCAACATACAGGTAAACACCTGAGCGACATTGAAATTAAAGTACTTCAGTCAGCCTGGGATTGTAAAACCTATGATGATATGGCAGCAATTTATGGCTATAGTGCTGAGTATCTCAATAAAGATGTTGGCAATAAATTATGGCATAAGCTTTCTGAAGTATTAGGAGAAAAAGTTACTAAAAAAAATTTCCAAGCAGCGCTAAAAAGAACATGGGAAAAACAACAATATAAATCTTCTCTTTTTCAAATTAATAGACTCCCATTTCCCGAAGGTTCAATCCCACCAAAATCTCCTCTTTATGTACAACGTAATAGTATTGAGATCATTTGTTATGAAACTATTGTAAAACCTGGTTCTCTCATTCGTATTAAAGCTCCAAAGTTGATGGGTAAAACTTCTTTGATAAATACAATTTTAGACCACGTAAATCAATATAATTATCACACAATCTATTTAGACTTGAGTAGTGTTAATCATGAAATATTAATTAACTTAGATAAATTACTGCGTTGGCTATGTTGCATGGTCGGCAAGAAATTAAACTTAGAAAATAAATTACCTGATTATTGGGACACAGATATTTTAGGTAGTAATGATAATTGTACAGCATATTTTGAAGAATATTTATTGACGGAAATTGATTCTCCTTTAGTATTGTCATTGGATAATCTCGATAAGATTTTTTCCTATACAGAAGTCATAGAAGACTTTTTGGGAATGCTGCGAAGTTGGCATGAAAAAGGAAAAATTTTAGAAATATGGCAAAAATTGCGGCTAGTAATAGCACATTCTACCGAAGTTTATATTCCTTTAGATATTAATCAATCTCCTTTTAACGCCGGAGTTCCTATAGAATTGCTGGAATTTGATCACAAGCAAATTCGTGATTTAGCTTGCCTACATAATTTGAAATGGGATAATACTCAGGTGGAAACATTAGTAAGTATGATTGGCGGACATCCTTATTTAGTGCGTTTAGCAATGTATGAGGTGAGTTCCGGAAATGTCACTTTAGAACAGTTGTTGCAAGAGTCCACTACAGAAGCAGGAATTTATAGTAATCACTTACGAGGATATTTACAATTGCTGCAAGAAGTTCCGGAACTAGCTCAGGCTTTTAAGATGGTTGTAATTTCACCTGAGCCAGTGGAATTAGATTCGATGCAAATTTATAAGTTACACAGCATGGGGTTGGTACGCAGACAAGATAATTATGTCATGCCTCGGTGTGATTTGTATCGAGAGTATTTTCAGCGAGTTTTGGCTTAAAACTACTATCTAGCCGATACTGACTAATTATTCACCAGGTTTATAGACATCTCCACCATTTGGACCACAACCATAACAAACATATGTTTTTGTGGAACAAGTGTTGTCATCAATACCATCGAGAGGATCTTGTCCTGTACAAACCCAGATACAATTAGGGTTAGTTCCTGGACACGAGCTAGGTGGTTTCTTACTAGGTTGTTTACCGTTAGTGAAACTTCCGTTTGTGGGAGTGGAAGTTGGTTGAGGATTAATCAGAACCTGAGCAGTTGCAGCAGTAGAAATAGCACCAACTAGTAATACACCAAAAATCACGGGACGAGCAATAAGATTGGTGGTGAGTTTAGAAATTATTTTCATCTCAAACCTCCTGAGAATAAGTGATGAATAAGTTTTTATATGTGCATTGAGTTACACAGAGAATCGAAATGCTAGCTTTGCATTAACCAAATTAATTTAAAGTTTGACAATGCAGCCACTCCAACCTAAACTTTGACGCATATTCATGGCATTTTCAAATATCCCGCCTCCAGATCCAGTAACTTTTCTATTTCCTTGAATACAAGAAAGCTGACCTGTATTTTGACCACTTTTATAGTATCCCCATGCTGCTCTATCCACACTTTTACCAGCATTCAAAAGTTTAGTAAAAACTTCAAAACAAGCTTTTTCGATAGAACTTGAACCCCATCTCATCCAACTTACTCCGTCATCGGAAGCTGATGTGCAATAGGGTTTTTGAGCAGATTGTCCAAATGCTTTGGTTGTATTTACAGCTTGTGATAAAGTTAGGCAACCAAGGAGTAAAGTTGTGGATACAAGTAGTTTTGTTTTCATATTGAGTACCTCTTGAGTAGGAAGTAATTTGGGTATTAACAACCAACTCATTTATCTGATGTTCAAATCATGAAATTTATTTAGGAAAATACCAATAGGTAAAAATCAGGTATTTTTAAGGAGTATCCTAATTTTTTCAAAATATCGTAAAGCAAAGGGTTTAATACCAATTCTCTGTAAAGCTGCACATTATTTTAACCCCTCCCAACCTCCCCTTACCAAGGGGAGGTTGGGAGGGGTTCTTTCTATGCATCTTCATATGGAAATGGTTTAAACCCTTTGCTAATAGCGCAAGTCGTCTTCAGACGACTTCATAAAATCAAACAGCGATTGAAATCGCAGGTGTTTTTTGAACTATTTTTATGAACAAAAAGTCAGTATAGTAATATTGAAAATAGGAAAAAATCAGATTGTTGATTACAAGCTCACTTATTTCTGTTAACAAGTAATTAGTATACTTAGAATAGGCTTGGCACTAGCAGTCATGACAGAATCAGCATCAGACAATGAATATCATGTGGGAGGAAGTCTCCCTGTTGATGCGTTAAGTTACGTAACGCGACAAGCTGATTCTGAGTTTTACCAAAGTTTAAGAGCAGGCGAGTTTTGTTATATACTCAATTCCCGACAAATGGGTAAATCTAGCTTGCGTGTACGGACAATGCAAAGATTGCAAGCAGAAGGATTTATTTGTGCATTTATTGACTTAACGGGGATTGGTAAAGAAGATGTCACAGCAGAAAAGTGGTACGCCGGAATTGTTCAATCTTTAGTGAGTAGTTGTCATTTAAGTAAAAAAATTAATTGGCGGAATTGGTGGCGAGAAAGAAAAGATTTGCTTTCGCCTGTACAGCGTTTTAATTTATTTATTGAAGAAGTTTTATTAGTTGAAATTCCGCAAAAAGTTTTTATTTTTGTAGATGAGATTGATCGAGTTCTGAGTCAAAGTTTTTGTCTAGATGATTTTTTTACTTTGATTCGACTTTTTTATAACAAACGGGTTGATAATTCGGCGTATCAACGTTTGACTTTTGCTCTGTTGGGTGTGGCGACTCCTAGTGATTTGATTACTGATAAAACGCAAACTCCTTTTAATATTGGTAAGGCAATTGAATTACATGGATTTGAATTTTATGAAGCTCTACCATTAGCAAAAGGGTTAGAAGATAAAGTTAAAAATCCCCAATTAGTTCTTCAAGAAATATTAAATTGGACTGGGGGACAGCCATTTTTAACGCAGAAAATTTGTAAGTTGATAGCGGAAGAAGTGGGGAGATGTGGAGATCGGGGAGACGAGGGGGACAAGGGGGACGAGGAAGAAGTTTTGTTTTCATACTTTGATATATGTGGTTTATCTCCCTCACTTTTTGTAGAATGTTTGGTGCGTCAGCGTATTATTGAAAATTGGGAAGCACAAGACGAACCAGAGCATTTAAAGACTATACGCGATCGCCTGCTGAGAAACGAACAAAAAGCTGGACGATTACTAGGAATCTATCAAGAAATTTTACAATCCACACTAAGCAATGACGAGGGTATACTTGCTGACGGTAGTTCTGAACAAACGGAGTTAAGATTATCTGGTTTAGTAGTTCAGCAGCAGGGAAAATTAAAAATATATAATAGTATTTATCAGCAAGTCTTTAATCAAAACTGGGTAAAAAAACAACTAGAAAAGCTGCGTCCCTATTCTCAAAACTTTAATGTCTGGGTTAGCTCTAATTTTCAAGATGAATCCCGATTGTTGCGGGGTCAAGCTTTACAAGATGCACTTGTATGGGCAAATAATCAAAGCTTAAGTACTCTCGATTATCGTTTCTTAGCTGCTAGTCAAGATTTAGAAAAACGAGAATTTCAAAATGATTTAGCAGTTAAAAAAGAAGAAGGTTTGATATTAGCTAAAGCAAACAATACTTTAACTCAAGCTCAACGCCAAGCCAAGCTAATAATTAGTATAGGTTCTATGATTTTAGCTGTTTCCATAATTACAGCAATAGCAGCAGGCGCACAATTAGGGATAGCAAGGCGAAAACAAGCAGAAGCTAATGTATTATTAACAAGTATTTACTCGCAAAAAGCTTTTGATACAAGTCCATTCCAAGCATTACTAGAAGCATTGAAAGCAGGACACAAATTACAAGACTTGGAAAAGTTTTTTCCTGTGAAATCGGAAACACATCAACAAGTGATGTATGCATTACGACAGTCTGTTTATAGTATTAGAGAATGGAATCGTCTGGATGGACATCAAGATAGAGTCACAGGTGTTAGTTTTAGTCCTGATGGCCAAATTCTCGCCTCAGCTAGTGCAGATCATACCGTCAAGTTATGGAATCCTAAAAATGGTATTTTGCTGGCGACATTAAAAGCTCATACTGACAATGTTTTGAGCCTGAGTTTTAGTCCCGATGGTAAGATTTTGGCTTCTACTGGCGATGATGGTACAGTCAAGCTGTGGAATGTGAAGTTTCGTTATTTAATCAAAACATTTAAAGGTCATCGCGATCGCCTGACAAGTGTAAGTTTTAGCCTCGATGGTACAATGCTTGTCTGTGGCGCTTCCGATGGTACTGTTGGGTTGTTAAATGTTGATGATGGCAAAATCATTAAAATTATTCTAGCTCATAGTGAACCTGTACTTAGTACCAGTTTCAGTCCTGATGGAAAATTGGTCGCTTCTGCAAGTTCTGACCGTACTCTCAAATTGTGGAATGTTTCTGATGGTAGCTTAGTCAAAACACTCACAGGTCATCGCAATCAGTTAGCTAACCTCAGCTTTAGTCCAGATGGCAAGATAGTTGCTACTGCTAGTTTTGACCACACCATTAAACTCTGGAATGTTGCCGATGGTTCCTTATTGACGTACTCCCTGGACTAAAGCCGCAGGGATTCTCAAATGATGTTACGAG
>NZ_JCACKS010000108.1:0-7907 GCF_059505505.1 Pelatocladus sp.
GTAAACAATAACTCTACTACGGAAAGCCCTCTTTATTTTGGCGAAGGTATTGTACATTGAGCCAGATTATGTATCTTCCCGCTCTAAACTATCAGTAACTGTATCAAACCCTGATTTTAATGTTGAAACAGAATCTGCAAGGACTGGTCTCAAATCCTTGCATGTATTGGCTTGTGAGTTTTCGGATGGGTCTACTATTATTCGCTCAAAATTTTCTATCAATCCTCAAACTTTATAGTCAAGCGTTTGCATTCAAATAGAATCCCTGCGTTAGAACAATCTAGTTAACTCTCAAGAAATTGGATGTTAGCAAGTCTTCTTACTTTTATTCGCTACCCCGACTTATTGAGCCGATACTCTTTATCTATCTTAGATTATGTCCTAACTAGCCCGGCGGTTGCTATATCAGAAAATATTTTTTTCAACAGGAATTTGACAGGTCAGGTTACATATAGTTAAGATATAGTCATAGTCGTAATGAGTTTGCTTATCAAAACAAATTTTACTTCAGGAAGTTTAGCCAACTTCAAAAAAAATATAGGAGTTCTGTAAATCTATCTGTCGCATTATTTTTTCAAATTGGTGTGAAAAGCTCAAAATTAGGGAATTTTTTTGAAGTTAATTATTAGCTGGATGATTGATTATGGTAAAAATAGTTGGCATTGGTGGCAGTCTAAGGGCAGACTCTTATAGCCAAATAGCTTTACGTTTGGCAGCCCAACGGGTAGAAGCTTTAGATGCAGAAGTGGAAATACTGGATTTACGGGAAATGCAGTTACCGTTTTGTAACGGAGAACAGGAGTATCCAGATTATCCAGATGTGCAAAGATTGCAGTATGCTGTGAGTCGTGCTGACGGCTTAATTTTAGCAACACCAGAATATCATGGCAGTATCAGTGGTGTTTTAAAAAATGCCCTGGATTTGATGAGTTTTGAGCAATTGTCTGGTAAGGTTACAGGATTAATTAGTGTGTTGGGGGGACAACCTAACAGCAACGCGCTCAATGATCTGAGGATAATTATGCGTTGGGTACATGGCTGGGTGATTCCCGAACAAATTGCCATTGGACAAGCCTGGAAAGCTTTCAGTCCTGAAGGGAAGTTATTAGATGACAAGCTTGCACAACGTTTTGATCAGTTTGCTCAGAGTTTGGTGGATAATACCCGCAAGCTCAGAGAAGTGGATTAGTTAGATTCCAAAAAATTGGGAATAGAGCGATCGCATAAAAATTGGGAAAAGCTTCGTAATGCTGGCTCAATCTTTACTTCTTATATCAGCCCTTTTCATGAGAACATGGTTATTTTTCTATCCACCTTGAAAGGGCTACTCCGTCAAAAGACAAAAAGAAACTATTGGTTTTGAATCCCCTAAATTTATTTATGGGGATTCTCTTTTTATTTTTTACTTTTTCAATGGATATTTAATTTCGAGAAAAAGTAATTTTATCGACTGCAACCTTTGAAATAGGTGTCATCTCTCCAGTTTCTATATCAACGGAAAAAAGAGAATTAGTTCCTTCATATTTAGGATCGGCAAGCGCATAAACTTCTCCTGATGGAGAGAAGGTAAGACTTAGTAAATCATTTCGCAAAGGCTGTTGGTCAAACATCAATGGTGACAAGCTGACAATGTTTCCTTTGCCAGTAACCATAGACCTATTATCCAGATCTAGCTGTATCAATCTTGTAATACCTTCCCTACCAAGAGTAGTAGCATAAATTTTTCCATCCGGGCTAATGGCAAGATTGCTAAATCGTCTATCCGATGGTAGTTCCGGCAAACATAAATCAGAATCAGAAGAGACTTTGCCATTTTCTGGGTTAATTATCACCATCTCAAAAGGAGGAATGCCTCTATTGAGACTTACTATAGCAATTAGTTTGTCATCTTTCGTAGCCACTAAATTTTCAATTGTACAATTGGATTTTTTAAATCCTGATATTTTTTTAGATTTAGAAGAGCGACGATTAAAAAATACCAGTTTACTATAATTTCCGTGTTTGGTTAATGCTGTACTTACAAGAACAAATGTCCCATTTGATAGGGCAGTAAAACCAGTTATTCGCTCAGTTGGTTCAGTGTATAAACTTTGATTGCTCGTCTCAGTTTTTGTATCAGTATTATCTACTTTTATTGGGAGAATCTCATTAAAGGTTTTAGGTATAATCTGGCTCGTTAAAGCCTGCCTAGTAGTTGGCAAGTCTAAAGAAAATAAAGAAATTGCTGGGGTAGTATTAGCTAAGTCGCTAGAGATTGTTTGGCTTAGACTTTGCTTTTTGTTAAATTTTGCTCCAATGAGCGAGTGTAATCTATTTGTCAATGTCTTACCTCCAAATTTGGCGATCGCTATTCATAGCATCAACTGACCAAATTGTTGACATTTAAATTTTCAGATTCTAAATTGGCAAGTTTAGTATATGTTAGTTTGATGCTAATCAATATTAATCTTTGCAAAATTGTGAAAGTGTACGGTAGTGCATAGACCAGCAAGTAGATGTGTTGGTGTTAGTTGCTATCACTTAACTGTGTTAATTATCAGAAGTATGAAATGTTAGCGATCGCCTGCCATTATATATAGTAAAATATTTTTATACCCAGAAATAAAAAAATAAATCCAGAAGGCGTGAGAAAATCAAATTTCAACTTTTGATATTCTTGAGTAGGTATTTTGCATGTCTTCGTTTACGACCTCAACAGCTTCTACACTTTCCTATCTAGTGATTGGTGGCGGTATGTCTGGTTTGATTGCAGCTACAGTACTACGTGATCGCCACATGCAAGTTACTGTAGTTGATAAAGGTCGGGCGATTGGTGGAAGAATGGCAACTCGTCGCATCCAAAATGCTCAATACGGCGAAGGTGTTTTTGATTACGGCGCTCAATATTTTACTGTCCAAAATTCAAGATTTCAAACTTTAGTCAATAGCTGGATTCAAGAAGGAATTGTTAAGCAATGGTCACTTAATAATCACATTTTGAGTAGAGAAGTTTACTATCGAGGAATCAGTAGTAACCGTGCGATCGCTCATCATTTGGCTGAAAATTTAGATGTCCATACAAACACAAGAGTTGTCAATTTTACATGGCTAGATGATTATTGGCAAATCCAAACAGAAACCAACGATATCTTCTCAGCAGATGTATTATTACTAACGCCACCCCTACCCCAAACTCTAGAATTATTAGAGCGATCGCAAATACAATTACCACCACAAACAAAACATCGACTAGAACAAATTGTCTATTATCGTTGTATAGCAGTACTAGCTTTGTTGGCACAACCTAGTCAGATTCCCAATCCTGGGGGTATGCAGTTAGATGGAAATCTCCTGAGTTGGATTGCTTGTAATCAAAAAAAAGGAATTTCACCCCAAGGTAACGCGGTGACACTCCATGCAAATTCTGAGTTTAGCGAAACTCATTGGGAAGCGGATAATACAGTTATTACCAATCAACTTTTTGAAGCTGCATCACCGTGGCTAGGATCTTCGGTGATTGATTATCAAGTGCATCGCTGGCGCTACAGTCAACCGCAGACAGTATATGGTGAACCTTACTTGGTGCTGACTGAACCAGGGCCAATAATTGTGTGTGGGGATGCTTTTATTCAACCAGATGTTGAAGGTGCTGTTTTGTCTGGGTTAGCTGCTGCTGATTTCTTATTGAATGTATAGTGTGGCGATCGCAACAATTTAGTTAACCCCAATTACCAACACGGGCAGATAATAATAAGTATGCAGGCGTGCATGAGATAAGATAAAAAAGTTATCTTCCGCCGATCAGCAAAGCCGTTCGGTGAGATTTCCTTGTACCTATACGGCTAAATCCGAAGGAAGAAAATATGTCATGGATGCAGTTAAGCGTCAATACAACAGAAGAGGCTGTCGATTGGGTCTGTAGCCTACTTGCTTCGACTAACTATACCAGTGATATTCGGATTGCAAAACATACTGAATCCAATTTACACGAACTAACAGATCAAGATATCACACACTCCTGCTGGGCATTTACTATCTGCTTCTATCTACCCTGCGACGTTTATACAAATGTACGCAGATCAGAAATTGTTGACTTGCTTTCACCCTTAGAAAGGGTGGGACTCGCTACTACTATTCACACAGATATATTTGATGAAAAACCAACCAATTCCGCAGAAATCAGCCCCGTTATTCGCCGTATAGGCGAACGGTTTGTCGTGCTTTCTTCTGATACACCTGATCATTCTCAAGCGGTAGACGAAGTTACTTTGAGATTGAAGACAAGTCTGGCTTTTGGTAGTGGTTTGCATCCAGCAACTATCCTCAGCCTCCAGCTACTTGAACGCCATGTTGTTCCCGAAATGAATGTTCTCGATCTGGGATCGGGTTCGGGTATTCTGAGTGTCGCGATGGCGAAGCTGGGGGCGCAAGTATTGGCGCTAGACAATGATCCGATTGCTGTGGAATCAACTCATGATGCTGTAAATCGCAATCGGGTTGAGCAGCAGGTAAGAGTGATGGAAGGGAGTTTGGGACAGGGAAGCAGCTTAGGACATTGGCTGGGAAGGGATATAATAAATAACGTGGCAACCATTGAACCAACAGCAAATTTTGACCTCATCATTGCAAATATCTTAGCGCGGATACATATCGCCCTCGCCCCTGATTTTCGGCGGGCGCTGCGTCACACTGATAAGCAAGCAGGTATATTGATTACATCCGGTTTTAGCATCGATTATGAAGATGCAGTGACAACATCTTTAAAAGAGGAAGGATTCGAGGTTATCGATTGTGAAAGATTAGATGAATGGGTTGCACTTGTTTACAATTTGAGGTAAACCAAGCTACAAAACATGGGATTGAAACCAGTTTTGTAGCTGTGTAGGGCGTGTTATGCTGTATTATCTTCTTTGTCAAATAGTTCTAGTAAACCAAACGTGAAAGCGATCGCCAATAATAATCAAGTCTATAGTACCTTTGTAGACTGCAAGGCGCGATTAACTGCACTCAGTATTGCCAAGATCGAAGCCGTGACAATATTAGTATGAATACCTACACCGTACAATGAACCCTGGATAAAATCACCAGCGATTTCAACACAGGCGATCGCATCTGCATTACTTCCACCATTGCGCGATCGCTCTTCGTAATGGTGAATCTGTATATCTAAACCCAGAGCATTGACAAAAGCGTCAATTGGTCCATTACCTTGACTTTGAACTGTGATGATTTTCTCATCCTGTTGCAGTCGAACTGCAATGTTTTGCACTCCACTGTAATCATCAGTTTCAGATAGGTGATGAGTCATGTATTTCAGTGGCGTACAAACTTGCAAATATTCTTGCTTAAATAATTTCCAAATATCAGCAGAGGACATTTCCTTACCAGAAGCATCCATTGCTTTTTGAACAATTTGGCTAAACTCGATCTGCAAGCGGCGAGGTAATATCAAATCATAATCTCGTTCCAGCAAGAAAGCAATCCCACCTTTGCCTGATTGACTGTTCACCCGCACCACAGATTCATAGGTGCGTCCCACATCTGCTGGATCGATGGGTAAATATGGAACTTCCCATACAGCATCTGGTTTCTGTACAGCAAAGCCTTTTTTAATGGCGTCTTGATGGGAACCAGAAAAAGCAGTGAATACCAAATCGCCGACGTAGGGATGACGGGGGTGAATGGGTAATTGTGTGCAATCTTCAATGATTCTAGCAACTTCGTTTATATTGGAAAAATCTAACCCAGGATGGATGCCTTGAGTGTAGAGATTCATTGCCAAGGTGACTAAATCTACATTTCCGGTGCGTTCACCATTACCAAATAAACAGCCCTCAACCCGTTCAGCACCTGCCATTTGGGCAAGTTCTGCGGCTGCAATTGCACAACCGCGATCGTTATGGGGATGGACGCTAATAATCACGCTATCTCTGCGAGTTAAGTTGCGGTGCATCCACTCTACTTGATCTGCAAAGATATTCGGTGTGGCAACTTCGACACTTGCGGGTAAATTGATGATAGCTTTGTGTTGTGGTGTGGGTTGCCAGACATCTAAAACCGCATTGCAGATTTCTTGAGCAAAATCTAATTCTGTGGCTGTAAAAATTTCGGGTGAATATTCAAATTGCCAGTTTATATCTGGTTGTTCGGCTGCTAATTCTGGAAACAATTTAGCTGCATTAACTGCCAAATTGATTGTTCCTTGGCGATCTAAACCAAAAACGATGCGACGAAAAACAGGAGAAACTGCATTATATAAATGTACGATCGCACGTTTTGCTCCTTTTAAAGCTGCAAAGGTACGACGAATTAATTCTTCTCTGGCTGGTGTTAAAACTTGGATAGTTACGTCATCAGGAATTAATTCTTGTTCGATCAAACATCGGACAAAATCAAACTCAGTTTGAGAAGCGGAAGGAAAAGCAACTTCTATTTCTTTGCAACCAATGCTGACTAAAAGCTGAAACAGGCGTAACTTGCGGTGAATATTCATTGGTTCAATTAACGCCTGATTTCCATCTCTTAAATCAGTACTCAACCAAATTGGGGAATGAGTAATTGTTTGATTTGGCCAAGTGCGTGTACTCAAATTAATTGGTGCAAATGGGCGATATTTTGTTGCAGGATTTGTTAACACGTTCGTTTCTTCCTTTGTTGTTGATCATTGTCGTGAGGCGTTGTGGTGAAAATAATTGCAGAAAAACTTGGGCTGTCAGGTTCCCACATTATCCAACCCTGACAACCCTTGTTTAGTCGTAGTAGCGCCTCGAAAGCTAGATGTAATTGCATAAAAACCTCTAATTTGTTGTTTGTTCTCAGGACGTGGAACGTTTCATTAATTCTTAGCGAATCCTTTTTAAGAAGAACTCTGCGTCCCTCCGCGCTGACTTTGCGATCCTTTGCGTTTAAAAAAGCTATGATTTTACGCAAAGCTGTACTTAGGCACAGTTGATACTTGAAAATCAATGTAGACGCAAAAACGTCTTACTGTAAGCTACAGTCTAATTTCCTAATTGAATAACTGACAAAAAAACTCTTAGTGAAGACATAGTAGCAGCCCTAGCCCTAGTGAGAGGCTAGAAGTTAGTCGTAGAGATAGCTGCTGAGTAAACATAGTCTTGCACATTAATTCACTATATATTAATGAAAATAGTAACTCCAGACAATCTACAGGTCAACCCTTGCGATTTTGATTTTAGATTAATGCCACTGATACCAATTAAATATGAAGCTGCACATTATTTTAACCCCTCCCAACCTCCCCTTACCAAGGGGAGGTGCCGAAGGCGGTGGGGTTCTTTCTATGCATCTTCATATGGAAATGGTATGAGATAGACAACATTAAGACGTTTGTTCACAACGTTAACCCATCCATAGAGAACATCAAGGCGTTTGTTCAATCCGCTTCGACCTTGCTTATTAACATTCCCTCATCCATAGAGAACGTCAAGGCGTTTGTTCAATCCGCTTTGACCTTGCTTATTAACATTCCCTCATCCATAGAGAACGTCAAGGCGTTTGTTCAATCCGCTTTGACCTTGCTTATTAACATCAAGACGTTTGTTCATAACGTCAAGATTTTCCTTATCAACATCCACAAGTATCTTCTCCCCTACACCCCACACCCTTACACCCTTACTCCCATAGTTCTTGTAGCAAAAAACGAAACCAAAACAGACTCAAGTGGCATTAACCATAAAATAACAATAAATTTCTAGGGATTTATCTCAAAAAGCCCAATAATGTACAAACGACAGAATTTTGACTGTCACAAACCAGGGGTTGAAAGAGATAAACAGCTAAGGGTGCAAGGGAACCTCACAAATAAATAATGTTGTTGGTCAATTGTTGAGGAATTTCATACCAATTTGAACATTAAACATCTCCAAAATAGTATATTTTGTGGTAAAAGAACGTCAATAGAAGTT
>NZ_JCACKS010000109.1:0-30127 GCF_059505505.1 Pelatocladus sp.
AAACTCAAAAATAAAGGCGACGCTGTCATCACAATTTAAATGCATAACAGCTTACTGGGTTCATTGATTGCGGAGCTGAAACCGGAAAAATCTAGTGAATAAAAATGAAGATATGCAAAGATCATGCTGATAGTGAAAGCTGCTTAATAACCTGATTCAAAAGACTAAAGCTGCTAATACTCTTTGATTAAGTACTCAGACGCTATTAATTACTTAGCCGTTGAAGCTTGGGAAGATTACTGATCACTTGAGCAGCTTCTTTTAATTTGTTTTCTTGAATCAAAGTCTCTGCTAAACCTAACCTAGCAACAGGTATAGCCGGATTAAGTTGAATCGCTTGTTCAAAAGCATCTCTAGCGGCTTTATATTCCTCTTTTTCTAAGTAAATACGACCCAACTTAATATAGGCAAGCACAAATTTAGGGTTTAGACTCAAAGCATTATTGAGTTCTGTGACAGCTTCTGATAACTTCCCTTTGTTTTTATATGCTTCTGCCATAAGCAAGTGAGCTAGAGACATTTGAGGATTTAAGCTCAAAGCAAATCTCAATCTCTGTATGGCAGTATCATATTGCTTTTGTTCTATACACACTTGAGCAATACCCACCTGAGCTGGCGCAGACTTAGGATCTAAATTGAGAACATTCTCAAATTGTTCCAAAGCATGACTTAGCTTACCTTGTTTTAAATAAACACGTCCGACATTTAGTGGAGCCTCAGCCATCAGAGGATCTATTTGCATTACCGCCAAAAAATGATGCAAAGCGTCCTGGTAATGTTTCTGTTTCAGATAAATATTTCCAGCAGCTAAATGAGCATGAACTGAGTCGGAATTAGTTTGTAAAACCGTTGTCAATTCTGCTAAAGCTTCATTAAAACGTCCTTCTTTTGCTAAAGCCGCACTCAGTTGCAATCGCTCTTGCTCAGTTAAAACTGTTGGTTCATCTTGCTTCAACCGTTTGATGCTGGGAGTAAACTTGTACATAGCCCTTCTGTTCTAGCTTGATCAAAACTTTAGATATACTTTCTTCTAAGCTTTCTAAATCGGTTCTACACTCTATATCTGCATTTAATGGTGGTTCGTAGGGGTCATCAATCCCGGTAAAGTTTTTAATTTGCCCAGAGCGAGCCTTTTGATAAAGCCCTTTAACATCTCTGCGTTCACATACATCTAACGGTGCATTTACATAAACTTCAACAAAATTGTCAATACGCTGCCGCATTTCTTCACGAACGTCTCGATAAGGTGAAATCGCTGAAACTAGGACAATCACACCATTACGAGACAGCAGACTGGCAACGAAACCCACACGGCGCACGTTTTCATCCCGATCTCTCTTGCTGAATCCCAAATCCTTGGTGAGATTTCGACGCACTACATCTCCATCTAACAGTTCAACTTTATAACCTTGGGAACGCAGTATTTTCTCTAAAGTACTGCTAATTGTGGTCTTACCTGCACCACTTAAGCCGGTAAACCATACGGTAACACCGAGGTGCTGACGCTTACTCAATTCCATACTATTGTTGGTAACTACCTGATTCATCCTCAAAACCTTAGAGTTATTTCAGCAAGTTTGATAACTTGGTGATTTTTAATACTTTTGCTGTGGATTACCAACACCTGAGTTTTTAAATTTATATATTTTTTTGATTTTTTTGACAAAAAGATCACACATACTTTAAAAACTAGGTTTCAGTAACAGTATATACTGTAACCTCGAAACGTTTTTGAAATTTTTAGTTTCGATAAAGTTTTGGTTAAGTATTTATACGAGACTTTTTTGACATTTGGCACTATATTTTGTTCAATGCTACAAAATTTATTAGTAATCAGGGGTGTCTAAGTTTGCAAGAGAGTAAAGTAACCTAAGCATTTTTACTAGAGTTACTATCAATACTTACTTATCCTGAAATATATATCATGAGTCAATTTATCTGTCTATCTATAAGTCCTATTGACCTCGCCCATTCTGGCATAGCTGTCGCTACCAGCCGTGCAGGTGGTATTGGTATTCTAGACAGAGAATTTTGTCAGAATTCAAAACAAGCAAGTGACAATTTAGACCAACTATTGACTTTAATAAATCCTAGTCAATCTGTAGGGCTACGTTTATCATCTGCTCAGGTTGCTTCTAGTCATGCACTGTTAACACGTCTGAGCAATCAACCTCATTGGTTAATCCTGTGTGGCTGGCATCCAAAAACATTAGGAGAAGTTGTAGGATCACTACCAACAGGGCGATCGCGTCAACTTTTATTAGAAATTACAGATGTCGAACAAGCTCAAGCTTTAGATTCTCACGCACAGCAAATTAATATAGATGGCTTAGTTGCTCGTGGACATGAAAGCGGAGGATGGGTAGGTGAAGATTCCGCTTTTATTTTATTACAGAAACTCTTAAGCATTCAGTCACGACCAGTCTATGTACAAGGTGGAATTGGAATTCACACAGCAGCAGCTTGCCGTGCCGCCGGAGCGGCTGGTGTAGTATTGGATGACCAACTGTGGCTGATGACAGAATCACCTCTACCCCAGGAATGGCAACATCATCTAAGTAATCTCAATGGTCAAGAAGCGATAGTAGTGGGCGAAAGGCTCAATGCTGGTTGTCGTGTATTGTCCCGTCCAAGCTTTCGAGTCATTACCAATCTACAGCAACTTGCCGAGCAAATAGAAGTAGAAAACGACGGTTGTGCTAATGGTGTTCAAAATTGGCAACAACAAGCGCAACCATTAATCGGTTGGGGTGAACCAGGAAAACTTGCTTGGCCGATAGGACAAGCAGTAGGATTAGCAGCAAAATTCCGCGATCGCTACTCCACAATTGGCAAACTGATTCAAGCATTATTCCAACAAACTCAAGAACAACTCAAAATAGCCCAACAACTGCGTCCCTTGGATGCCAAGTCACCTTTAGCAATATCCCATAGCACAGAATATCCAATTGTTCAAGGCCCGATGACACGGGTGAGCGATACCGCAGAGTTTGCCAATGCAGTTTCCCAAGCCGGAGGACTGCCATTGTTAGCTTTGGCACTGATGCGTGGTTCGCAAGTACGCAGCTTACTGCAAAAAACCCAGCAATTATTAGGTAATCGACCTTGGGGAATTGGAATGCTGGGTTTTGTTTCCCACGCCTTGCGGGAAGAACAAATTCAAGCCGTGAAAGAATTTCAGCCGGAGTTTGCTTTGATTGCAGGTGGACGCCCTGATCAAGCAGCCCATTTTGAAGCCCAAGGAATTGCTACCTATATCCATGTTCCCGCCCCACGCCTCTTAAAAATGTTTCTGGAACAAGGAGCAAGACGCTTTGTATTTGAAGGTCGCGAATGTGGTGGTCATGTTGGTCCTTTGAGTAGTTTTGTTCTTTGGGAAAGCATGATTTCCACTTTGTTAGCAGATGTAGAACCAGGTAAAGAATCAGAGATACATATTCTATTTGCTGGCGGTATTCATGATGCCCGTTCCGCAGCTATGATCTCTGCCATGACTGCACCTTTAGTAGAACGAGGGATGCGGATTGGGGTGCTGATGGGAACAGCATATTTATTTACCCAAGAAGCAGTTAGCTGTGGTGCGATCGTCCCGAAATTTCAAGAACAAGCCCTAGTATGTAACCGCACAATCAACTTAGAAACTGGGCCTGGACACGCTAGTCGTTGTGTTGTCACTCCCTTTGCCCAAGAATTTTACACCACACGACGACAAATGCTTGCAGCAGGTAATCCACCAGAGGAAATCAAAGACACCTTAGAAAATTTAACTCTAGGACGGTTACGCGTTGCTTCCAAAGGATTGCAGCGCACAGCAGATGGTCAGGTGCAAACTGTGGATGAAGCACAACAACTGACTGATGGCATGTATATGATCGGGCAAGTCGCGACTTTACGCCACCAAGTTTGTACTGTGCGGGAATTGCACCAAGATGTATCGGAAATTGGTACTAAGCTGTTAATGTCTGCATTCGTAGAACAAGATGTAGAAGAAGTCAGTACTCGTCCTTCAGATATTGCCATTATTGGTATAGGGACATTGTTACCCCAAGCTCAGTATCCTGAAATCTTCTGGAAAAACATTCTCCGCAAAGTCGATGCGATTACAGAAATTCCTACCCAGCGTTGGGATTGGCGACTATACTATGATCCTGACCGTAACGCCAGAGATAAAATTTATTCTAAATGGGGTGGATTCCTAGAAGATGTACCTTTTGATCCACTGCGTTTTGGAATTCCACCCAAATCTTTAAAATCGATTGAACCAGTACAACTACTGGCACTAGAGACAGTACGGCGAGCCTTAGAAGATGCAGGCTACGAATCTGGTAGCTTTGATCGTGAGCATACTTCTGTGATTCTGGGAGCAGGTGGTGGAATTGCAGATTTAGGTCAGCAATATGCTACCCGTTGTGAAATTCCCCGGATGGTTGGTAAAACTTCACCAGAAGTCTGGGATCGCTTACCAGAATGGACGGAAGAATCTTTTCCCGGTTTGTTGTTGAATGTAATTGCAGGTCGAGTCGCCAATCGTTTTGATTTTGGTGGTTACAATTTCACAGTTGATGCTGCTTGTGCTTCTTCTTTAGCAGCGTTGGATTTAGCAGTCAAAGAACTCGAAAGTGGACGTAGTAATGTAGCGATCGCAGGTGGAGTTGATACCGTTCAAAGTCCCTTTACTTACTTCTGCTTTAGCAAAACTCAGGCTCTTTCACCACGGGGAAAATCGCGGACATTTGACAAAACAGCAGATGGAATTGCTATTAGTGAAGGTCTAGCCGTCGTTGTACTCAAACGCCTCGCCGACGCCGAACGAGATGGCGATCGCATTTACGGCGTGATCAAAGCCGTCGCCAGTTCCAGTGATGGTAAAGCTTTGGGGATGACAGCCCCTTTACCTGCTGGACAAATGCGGGCTTTAAGACGTGCCTACAACAAAGCTGGCTTTTCACCCAATACCTTGGGGTTATACGAAGCTCATGGTACAGGTACAGCAGCAGGTGATCAAGCAGAGCTAGAAACTGTGATCAGTATCTTAAAGGAAAATCAAGCTACTTGCAAATCCTGTGCGATCGGCTCAGTCAAAACCTCCATCGGTCACACCAAGAGTACGGCGGGAATTGCTGGTGTGATTAAAGCCGTTTTGGCACTACATCACAAAGTCAAACCCCCACACATGAATGTTGATACACCCCTCGACCCAATAATAGATGGTGAAAGCCCAGTGTATCTACCCAAAGAAGCCCAGCCTTGGCTAGCCCATCCCGATTACCCCCGTCGTGCTAGTGTGAGTGCTTTTGGTTTTGGTGGCACAAATTTTCACGCAGTTTTAGAAGAATATCAAGGTAATTGGCAAGCGATCGCCCCAGGAAGTCATACATGGCCGTGCGAATTATTTGTCTTCCGTGGCGAAAACCGTGCAGCATTGACTCAAGTAGCCAAATCATTGTTGACAGCCTTGAGTAATGGTGCAGAGCCACGTTTACAGGATCTTGCTCACAGTTATGCTCAACGCGCCCAAGCACAAAACAACCAGAGTGCTTGTTTGGCAATTGTAGCTGAGAGTTTGTCAAACTTACGAACAGATTTGGAAATAGCGATCGCCTACTTAGAGAATCGTCACTCGCAAACCTTACCACCTCATATTCAGTTTGGCATGGCAGACCCTCAAGCCAATCAGCAGATTGCCTTTTTGTTTCCAGGACAAGCGTCACAATATTCTGGCATGGTTCGAGAAGTCGGGATGTATTTCAATGAAATGCGTCACACTTTCGAGTTTGCAGATCGCCAATTGCGCCACTGCTTCCCTAAGTTACTTAGTGAGTACGTATATCCACCCAGTCCCTACAGCGAAGACGCAGAAAAGCAAAACAATCAACTGCTAATGGACACCAGTGTTGCCCAACCTGCAATTGGTGCGGTGGAAGCAGGTTTCATGGATTTGGTAGCTAGGCTAGAACTAGAGCCAGTGATGGTTGGTGGACACAGCTTTGGCGAGTACGCCGCCCTTCACGCGGCGGGAGTTTTATCCAGAGAAGACTTTTTTAACTTAGCTGCAACTAGAGGACGGGTGATGGCACAAGCCTGTGCTAATTCTATAGGAGCCATGGCCGCAGTTCAGACTAGCCGCGAAGATTTACTCGTACGGCTGCGGGATTTTGAGGGAGTAGTGATTGCTAACCAAAATTCTCCCCGTCAATCGGTAATTTCTGGAGACAAACGGGTTGTCCAACAGGTAGTAGATAGTTTCAAAGCTGCTGGGATTACAGCTCGGATGTTACCAGTTTCGGGTGCTTTTCACTCGGCTTTCGTAGCATCTGCCCAAGCTGACCTAGCAGTACCAATTGCTACTGTCACCATGCATTCTCCCCGCATCCCCGTTTACTCCAACTCTACAGCTTGTCCCTACAGTTCAAATATTCATGAAATCCGTAGCCAGTTAGCCGGACATTTACTTAAAACAGTAGAGTTCTTGAGTCAAATTAATACCATGTATGCCGACGGAGCGCGGATTTTTGTAGAACTTGGACCAAAAAATATTCTCACTAACCTAGTCGGTCAAATCCTCGCACAAAAAGAACACACTGCTGTGTCCTTAGATGGACTAGGTGGGGGATTGCGTGGTTTATTGATGACTTTGGGGACATTGTTCGTTCGTGGTGTCCACATTAAGTTAACAGCTTTATTCGATGGTCGTGATGTCAAAGACCTAAATTTATCCAAGTTGGTCGAATTAACACAAAAACCCGTTTTACCTGCAACAGCTTGGTTAATTAATGGCGGTAGTGCTAGACCACAAAATCAAACAGTTGGTTACACAGGTAAATTACCACCTTTGAATCAACAAACAGTTGCGATCGCATCATTATCTGAATTAGCAAAATCTCCAGTCCCTACCAAAAAACCAGAAATCCCAATGAATCAATCGGCTATACCATCCACTCCAAATAACGTTCAGAATTTAAATAGTAATTCATCGCATTTTTCCGCTCCTGTAAACACACCTCAAAATCAGCCAGCTATAGGATCAGGTATCTTGCAAGCCTACCAAGCTTACCAAGAAACTATGCGTAAGTTCTTGGCAGTCCAAGAACAAGTGATGAGTCAGTTACTGGCGACACCCGCACCTTCTACTACTCCCATCCCACAGCGTAGACAACCAGAAAATCATTTACCAGCAACTCCACAACCTGTCGTTGTTCAGTCAAAAAACGGTTACACCCATCCTTTGACACCCAACACTAACGGTAAGCAAGAGCAGATTTTACCTGTCACACACCCTACCACACCTGTTGCACCACCACAACCAGTAACCCCAGTGCAGGAGATAACAGTTAAACAAGTACCAGCACCCTTATCTTCTACTCAGTCCTTGAGCGATCGCACCAGTTTAACTCAGACTTTATTAGAATTGGTCAGTGAACGTACAGGTTATCCCGCAGAGATGTTGGGACTTGACCAAGATATGGAAGCAGAACTGGGTATTGACTCAATTAAGCGAGTCGAAATTTTGGGAGCATTCAACCAAGCTTTACCAGCCAACCTTGCAGAGAGCGTTCGTCAGCAAATGGAACAGTTGACTAGAGTCAAATCTCTCAACGGTATTGTCGATCAAATCTTAGAAAATCTCCAACCTGCGGTTGCAACAACTGCAAGTATCTCGACTAAATCTGTCGATAAATCGTTAAATCAAGCCGAACTCACTCAGACTTTATTACAACTAGTGAGCGATCGCACAGGTTATCCCATAGATATGTTGGGATTAGACCAAGATTTAGAAGCAGAATTGGGTATTGATTCGATTAAGCGAGTCGAAATCTTAGGCGCGCTACAAAAAAGTTTACCTCAGTCCCTAGCGGCTAGTGTCCAGACACGCATGGAAAATTTGACCCGTGTGAAATCCCTCAACAGTATTGTTGAACAAATTCTGGCAATCTCAGCACAGGAGAACAGCCTGGGAAAGTCTCTAACTCAGTTGCAAGCATCCCACGCTACGTGATGCAACCACAGTTAGAAGCTTTACCCTTACAGCAGCTTACTTCACTTACAGGTTTATTCTTAATTACTGAAGATGGACTATCAGTAGCTTCTCATGTTGCCACAGCATTGCAACAAAAAGGAGCCACCACAGCCATTCTCAACACCTCCACCTTAGCTGAACCAGAAAAACTAGAGAACGCGATCGCTCAATTACGACAACTTCACGGTTCTGTCACCGGAATTGTACATCTCGCTCCCCTCGCTACCATTGATCTACCCGAAACTCTACCTGACTGGCGACAAATCACCCAGATTCAGTCCAAGAGTCTATTTCAATTACTACATCTGTGTGCTGCTGACTTACAACAAGCAGGACAAAAACAACTCGGTTGCGTAATAGCAGCTTCTTTACTGGGAGGATATTTCGGTCGCCAGGGTGAAGACGATTCTGGTTTACCTACAGGCGGTAGTAATACTGGTTTGCTTAAAACCTTGGTGACTGAATGGCCTGGGGTTCGAGCCAAAGCCATTGACTTTGACACCAGCCTATCTCCTGCTAGTATTGCCGAGCAGATTGTCAATGAGTTACTCAGTAGTGGTCGTTTAGAAGTGGGCTATCCCCAAGGTGAGCGAACCATTTTCCAAACTGTGACAGCGACTTTGACGAAGGGAAATCTACCCGCACGGCTAACTCCCAATAAAAGTTGGGTGATTTTAGTTACAGGTGGAGCAAGAGGAATTACTGCTGAAGTTGCTCAGGATTTAGCAAAATATGGCTTAACACTGGTGATCACAGGAAGAACCGCAGAGCCAGCAATAGAAACCGCAAAGACAGCAGGTATTGAAGATATTACCGTACTGCGGCAAGTATTACTGCAAAAAGCGCGGAATTTGGGTTTAACCCCGACACCAATGCAGATAGAGCGACAACTACAAGATTTGTTACGCGATCGCGCCATTGCTAACAACCTCAAACAGTTTCGCCAAGCTGGCGCTCAGATAGAGTATTTAACAGTGGATGTCAGAAATGCGGAAGAGTTTGGTGCTGCAATTAACAATATTTATACTCATTATGGTCGCTTAGATGCGGTGATTCATGGTGCTGGTATCATCGAAGACAAGCTCATTGCTGACAAAAGCTTTGCATCCTTAGAGCGGGTTTTTGATACCAAAGTAGATAGTACCTTTTTGTTGTACCGCTATCTCAGACCAGAATCCCTGAAATTGCTTGTCTTGTTTAGCTCTGTTGCGGGGCGCTATGGTAATCGCGGTCAATCTGATTATGCTGCTGCTAATGAAGTGATGAATCGCTTTGCTTGGCGTATGGATCGCTCTTGGTCAAATACACGGGTTGTAGCGATCAACTGGGGACCTTGGGATACAACTGGTATGGCTTCAGAAGAAGTCAAAAATCAATTCCGAGAACGTGGTATAATTCCTATCCCCTTAGCCGCAGGTCGTCAGTTATTTGTTGACGAATTGTATTATGGACGCAAAGGTGAAGCCGAGGTAGTTGCAGGGGAAGGACCTTGGGAAGCCTACGAAGGAGCGGGGAAAGGGGATCGGGGAACGGGGAATAGGGAACAGATAAGGGATAAATATCTGTATCTTTTATTACCATCTCCACCACAACTGCAACTCAACGGTACTGTCACTCTCGAACACACCTTTTCTCTATCAAATGACCCCTATTTAGAAGATCATTGCTTAGATGGTAAACCCGTTCTCCCTGCGGCGGCGGCTTTGGAGTGGTTCGTTGAATTTGTCCAGTCAGCTTGGCCGGAATGGCAAGTGAATGAAGTTTGTCAACTCAGAGCTTTGCGGGGTTTAGTACTAGATACAGAAGCAGGTAAAAAAGTTTTGTTTCAGGCTCGTGCTTCTAGCCATGCTGATTCTGAATCCTTACAGGTAGCAGCAGAAATCATTGATCTAGAACTCAACCTGCCATTTTATCGAGCTTCGGTGATTCTGCGTCCCCAACTAGAAGAACCATTGGCAAGCGAAATTTTACTATTATCTTCCGGACAAAAGTTACAACCTACTGTAGCGTATGATACGTACTTGTTTCATGGTCAACGTTTCCAGTTAATCACAGCCATTGATCGGGTAAATAATGTGGGTATTGATGCCCACGTTATACCTAGCCGACCGACGGCGTGGTTAAACAGTCAACCAGTGGCTAATTGGTTATTTGACCCTGGCTTGATTGATGTGGCTCCTCAGTTAGCGATTGTGTGGGCGCGATCGCAACGGGGAACTACTGCTTTACCTACCCGATTTGGTAGCGTCAAGCGTTTTGGTCAATCAATACCCCATAGCCAACTCCAGATTGCTTTGCGAGTCAATCACTTTGATGATCACAGCCTAAATTACGATGCTGTTTTTATCGATGAAAACGGCTATGTACGCTTCCATCTCAAGGACATTGAGAGTACTTGCAACACTGCTCTGAATCGTTTAGGGAAAACTAGGGGTGTGGGGGTGTAAGGTTTAGTAGGAATTTTGGGGGTGTGCGTAAAAAATTTCGGTCTACTTTAAGGATATAGATTTCAAAAAACTCTTTTTTCCTCTTACCCCCCTACACCCCCATACCCTCTACGGATAGCATAAATGTTTAAGCGGACATTATATGATTGTGTCAAATTCATCTCCCGATATTGCCATTGTTGGTATGTCTGCCTTATTTCCTGGAGCCAAGGATCTGCGTACATACTGGCAAAATATTTTAAATCAGGTTAATGCTGTTCGGGATGCACCTGATAAGTGGGCAAAGCCTTATTTTGACCCTGATTCAACAGCAAATGACCGCATTTACACTCGTAAAAGTGGTTTTTTAGGAGATTTAGCTGAATTCAATCCTCTAGAATTCGGGATTATGCCGAGTTCGGTGGATGGTGGGGAACCAGATCATTTTCTGGCTCTTAAACTTGCGTGGGAAGCACTGCAAGATGCTGACTATATTGATCGCCCCTTCAACCGAGAAAAAACAGGTATTATTCTGGGTCGTGGGACTTACATTAATCGAGGCTACAACACACTGTTGCAACATGGTCAGATTGTAGATCAGACCTTGGATTTGCTGAGGCAATTGCATCCAGATTTAGATGAAAATACTTTAAATGACATTCGCAAACAGCTAAAAGCCAGCCTACCACCTTTCACACCGGAAATGGCACCAGGATTAGTGCCGAATGTAATAACAGGCCGCATTGCTAATCGCCTCAACTTGATGGGGCCTAATTACATTATTGATGCAGCTTGCGCTTCTTCTTTGATTGCTGTAGAACTGGCGATGAAAGAGCTATTAAGCGATCGCTGTGACATGGTTTTAGCGGGGGGTGTTCATGCTTCAACCCCACCACAAATTAACATGATTTTCTGTCAGCTAGGCACTTTGTCTCGCAGCAGTATTAAACCTTTTGACAGCAAGGCGAGTGGGACGCTGCTGGGGGAAGGTTTGGGAATTTTAGTTTTGAAACGGTTAGGCGATGCACAAAAAGATGGCGATCGCATTTATGCGGTGATCAAAGGTGTTGGTAGTTCTAGTGATGGCAAGGCTTTGGGATTTTTAGCGCCGCGTTTGGAAGGAGAAGTACTAGCCCTCCAACGCGCCTACCAAGAAAGTAGTGTTGATCCGACTACAGTTGGCATGATCGAAGCACATGGTACAGGAATTGCCTTGGGAGATCAAACAGAAGTACGTTCCTTAACCCAAATTTTTGGTCAACGCCAGGAGCAACTACCCAAGTGTGCTTTGGGTTCTGTGAAATCAATGATTGGTCACTGCATTCCCGCATCTGGTGCCGCAGGGATGATTAAAACTGCGTTGGCATTATACCATAAAATTTTGCCACCTACACTGTGTGATGAAGTTAATCCTGCGCTAGAAATCGAAAAAACTCCTTTTTATATCAATACTCAGGCTCGCCCTTGGATTCATGGCGATCGCTCTACACCGAGAAGGGCGGGTGTCAATTCTTTTGGGTTTGGTGGTATTAATGCTCATGCAGTTTTAGAAGAGTATCCCAGCCAAGCTGTACAATCAACTAAGTTATTGCACCAACAATGGGCTACAGAACTGCTATTGTTTTCCGGTGAGCATCGAGCAGCTTTGCTAGAGTCTATTCACCAAATTCAACAACTTCTGCAAAATCATCCCCAAGTAACTCTGGCGGAAATTGCCTACACTCTATCAACTCAATCTATCGCTTCCCATCGTTTGGCTGTAGTCGCCAAAGATATTCCAGAATTGCAGAAAAAACTTAGCCAAGCGGCGGAGAAATTACAAAATTCTGCAAAAAGCCGATTACAAACTCGCAACGGTATTTACTATGCAGAAGTTGATGCCAATGTCAATCCTGGTAAGACAGCCTTTATATTTCCTGGTGAAGGATCGCAGTATCCCCAAATGTTGGCTGATTTGTGCCTTTATTTCCCGCAAGTACGCGAGTGGTTTGACTTCTTAGACGCGACCTTTAGTGAGAGACGGGCTTGTTTACCCAGCCAGCTAATTTTTCTGCCACCCACCAGCTTAACCCAAACAGAACGTCACCACGCCCAGCAACGACTATTTGGTATGGATGTCGCTTCGGAAACGGTGTTTACTGCCAGCATGGCATTATACGAATTGCTATGTAATTTGGGTGTTCACTGTGATGTCATGGTGGGACACAGTACAGGTGAGAATGCAGCATTGATTGCTTCTGGAACAGTTCGCCTGTCTGATCGGATGGAATTAATGTCCAAAATGCGCCATCTCAATCAGATTTACCTAGATTTAGAGGTGGGAAACAATATTCCCAAGGGCGCACTTTTGACGGTTGGGGCGATCGCACCTGAGATTTTGCAACAAGTCTTAGATGAGTTTGATGGTCGTTTACATTTGGCGATGGACAATTGTCCAAATCAGGTGGTTTTATTTGGTAGTGTCAATGATATTGATGCAGTCACCAGTAAGTTACAAGCAATGGGTGGTATCTGTACCCGTTTGCCCTTTGATCGTGCCTATCATACATCCTTGTTTGCACCTGTAGGGACTGCTTTTCTGGAATTCTACAACGATTTGGAGATCAATTCTGGTTATACACCTCTTTATAGTTGTGCAACTGCGGCACCATTTCCTGATGAACCGGGAGAAATTCGGGCGTTAGCAGCACAACAGTGGTCTAGTCAGGTGCGTTTTCGAGAAACAGTTTTCCAACTTTATGAACAGGGAGTGAAAAACTTTATTGAAGTTGGACCTAGTAGTAATCTGACTGGCTTTGTCAGTGATATTCTTCATGGTAGAGAACACCAAGCCATAGCCAGCAACAGTCAACGACTATCCGGCTTGGAACAGATTCAGCATTTGCTAGGACGGCTATTTGTTAATGGTAATGGTGTGGATACAAGCGCGTTGTACTTGCATCGACAAGTTAACCTTATAAGCTTAGATACGACAATGCAAGTTGGCGAAACTCCAAAACCTAGCCCGGTTCTGGAAATGACAATGCCGATCATGCAGTTGCAACCCGATTTTGTCAATCATGTCCGAGAAAAGTTGCAAACAAGCAAGAGTGAATCTGTTTCTAATTTGGGTGCGATCGCATCAATTCCACCCAACCCACCCACAAAAGTTTCTACAAATGCAGAGGAAACCAATTTAAAAAATGATTACGACAGATCGATTGACACAGTCCAGACACACCAAGCAATTCCCAATCCAAAATCGGATCAAGAAGATCAGCGCTTATCAATTGTTTTAGATCACTTTAACTTGATGCAAGAATTCCTTGATAGTCAAGCACGGATGATGAGCGCGCTACATTCTCACCTGGCTGGTGTAGACAATGGGCTAATTGATGATTTTGTCAATAGGTCTTTAGCACTACCAGATATAAATAATTGGCAATTATCCAGGTTTGATGAAACTTTTCCCCTATTAGGTGAGATTCTTCAGCATGATAGCCAGTATCTTGAGTGCCAACGTCGCTTTGATATGCAGCGAGATATTTTTCTCTACGACCATACTATTGGCGGTCAAGTATCTCAAAGACATTTAGACTTGTTTCCCCTACCTGTGATTCCGTTCACTGTGAGTATGGAAACCCTGGCGGAAGCAGCAGTTTATTTGCTGGGTCAAGATAAAGTCGTGGTTGGACTTTATGATCTGCGTGGTTATCGCTGGCTAGCTCTTGATCGTGGTGAACTAACTCTCAAGATTAAAGCACAATTACAACCCCAATCAGATCTGCAAACTTGGGAAGTTAAGGTACAACTGTTTCAAGTTGGACAAAGCACTACTATCGATCACTTGGTATTTGAGGGTAATGTCCGTCTAGCATATCAATTTCCAATATTCCCTGCACCACAACCTTTTCATCTTGAACGACCTGCACCTTCCCGTTGGTCTGATACCGATTTGTACTGCACTGGGATGTTCCATGGCCCGCGTTTTCAAGGTGTGAAACACATTCGCCAATGGGGTTTGCAGGGTATCGAAGCTGATTTGGAAGCGATCGCCATTCAAGATTTCTTTAGTCATACCCAACAGCCAGTTTTCCAAATTGATGCAGGTTTACTTGATGCTGCTGGACAATTAGTCGGGTACTGGGTTTCAGAACAGTTTGGCACTGATTTTAATGTTTTCCCCTTCCAAGTACGCGCATTCCATCAGTATGTCTCACCTCTACCACCCAACAGTGCGGTATTATGTCGCGGCTTAATGCATTTTACTAGTGAGTGGCAAACTGAAGCTAGCTTTGATTTTCTTGATACCACAGGTCGGGTCATCGCTCGCTTGGAAGGATGGCAAGATCGTTACTTCAGTGTGCCACACAAATATTACCAATGTCGCTTGCATCCCCAAACTGCTTATTTATCAGACGCTTGGCTGCAAGCAGAAACTCAAATGATCATACGGCGGATTGAACCGTTCCCAGAGCATTTTCTCGATGATTCTTGGAGTATTTGGAAACGTGTTTTAGCACATTTGATGCTTAATGATTCAGAACGAGATTTCTGGTACAATCTACTACAAAAAGGTACAGAACGCACGGATTGGTTGATTAGTTGTATTGCTGCTAAAGATGCCATCCGTCAATGGGCAAAGCAAAACTTTAATTTGCAACTTGCCCCTATTGATATCGAAGTTATCAGCACTACCACAGGTAAACTTGTTGTCCGTTGTCCAGAATTAGAGGCGATGGCGGGAGTTTTGCCAAATATTGCCATTAGTCACGATCAAGGTTTTGTCGTCGCAGCGATCGCGCACTCAGGAAAATCCATCGGTATTGTCAATACGAGGGATCGGGGAGCGGGGAACGGGGACAAGGGAGAAATTTCTCCCAATGACCAATGACCAATGACCAATGACTAATGACCAATGACCAATGACCAATGACCAATGACCAATGACCAATGTCTTATGCAAGTCATAGATTTTTCTGTTCAATCAACAATTCTTGAGATTCTCCAAGACATTATCCAAGACTGGGATTTGGAAGCAGATGAGATCAGTCTCGAAACCGAGTTAGTCGCAGACCTCAGTTTTGCTTCTATCGATATCATTCATTTTGTTGTTGCGATAGAAGACCATTTCAAGCAGAAATTCGGGTTTGCTCAATTATTGATGCAGGATGGTCGCTATGTTGATGACCTGAGTGTAGAGCAAATCGTGAATTTTGTTTCTAAGCAATTAAATGGAGGGATGCGATGACAAAAACACTATTTATTGGATTAGACGGCGCGACTTTTACCGTGATCAATGAGATGACTCGCAACCTACCGGATGTAGGTGTGACGATGCCTTTTTTGAAACAATTTATTGAAAAGGGTGCGCGGGCAAAATTGCTTTCTACTCCCAATCCTCTGACTCCTCCAGCTTGGGTTTCGATTATGACAGGTCGTACACCGGGAAATCACGGAGTATATGATTTTATCCGCGCTGAAGAAAAAGCTGGAGATGTTTACTTTACGCTGTATGATGCCAGAGATATTCGTACAGAAACTATTTGGGCGATCGCTAGTCGGCAAAATTGCACTGTTGTAGCTTTAAACTTCCCCTTCACTGCTCCACCCCTACCTATTAATGGAGCTTTAGTCCCAGGTTTTGTACCGTGGAAACACTTACGCCGCAACACAACTCCAGCAAATTTGTACGATCGCCTCAAGGAAATTCCAGATTTTGACCCCAAGGAATTAGCTTGGGATTTTGACCGTGAAAAACAAACTTTGGAGGTGATGACCGATGAGGATTTAGAAAACTGGGTTCGCTATCACATCCCCCGCGATGAACAGTGGTTCCGAATAGCCGAAAAACTTCTCAAAGAAGATAATCCTGATTTGATGGCAGTATTGTTTGATGGTGTAGACAAACTCCAGCACCAAATCTGGATGTTTCTCGATCCTGCTTTGATAAGCGCTAATCCTTCTCCTTGGCAAAAACGGATGCGGGAACTATGTTTAGAGTATTTCCGCAAGTTAGATACTTATATTCAACGCTTGGTAGAACTTGCTGGTCCTGAAACTCAAGTATTTATGGCTTCAGACCACGGCTTTACAGCTACAACAGAAGTGGTTCGCATCAATACCTTTCTACACGAAAAAGGTTATCTAGTATGGAAGGAAACAGACGATTCCCAAGCCAGTAATAGACGTGAATCAAGTTGGTTTGCCAATCTAGATTGGGATAAAACTCTCGCATACTGTCGTACTCCCTCCAGCAACGGTATAACAATTCGTGTAGCTGAAAAACCAGGAAATCCAGGTATTCAACCTTCACAATACCAAGCCTTCCGGGAAAAACTAATTCGTGATTTGGAGAATTTCCGAGATCCAAACACAGGAGAAAGGATTATCCAAGCAATTCATAAACGCGAAGATATTTATTCAGGTGCTGCTATGCATGAAGCACCTGACTTGACTTTAGTGCTACGCGACTATGGTTTTGTCTCCATCAAAAACTACGAACCTCCAGTTGAACCACGCGAGACACCAGCAGGAACTCACCATCCTGAAGGTATTTTCTTAGCAGGAGGATATGGAATTAAATCCAACTATGAGGGAAAGCGCCAAAATGTTGTAGATGTGCCAGCAGCTTTATTATATAGTCTTAATCTTCCTGTCCCAGCAGATTTTGAAGGTTATGTACCTGAAGATTTTTTTACTGAATCTCATATGGATTTCAAACCAATAAAAATTGGTGTGTCTACCGTTATAGGTGAAGAAATAAATTCAGCAACAGGTGATATTAGTGAAGACGAAAAGGAACAAATTATTGCTCAATTACAAATGCTTGGCTACATGGAGTAAAAATTATTTTTCGCGAAGTCGGAAGTAGGAAGTCAGAAGTTGGAAGTAACTACTTTCGATTTCTGACCACTCATTTTTGGATGGTACAGAGCAAGCAGATTTATCTGTAGAGTCAATCCACAATCCAAAATTATTTAATGGTATAAGCACTCATATTTATCGGTGAGGTCAATCTAAAATCTAAAATCTAACATCTAAAATCGACTGACTTACTACTTCTCATGTATAAACCATCAGAAAATCGTTGGCGTCAAGATTTAGAAATCAAAAGAATTCCCCAAGTAGGGAAAAAACCTGTATGTTATCAAGTTAAAGTTCCAGACTCTGAGCAAATTTTTGAATTTGGTTTAGAAGAATATTTTCTCTGTCAATCAATGAATGGAGTAGTCACTCCTGCGGAAATTGTAGATAAATTTAAATCGCGTTTTCATGTTTTGATTACGGAGGCAGATTTTTTACAATTTACTCATCAAATCTCAGAGTTTAATCTGCTCGAATCATTTGCGATCGCAGAAAACATACAAGATGGTTTACAGAAAAAATTACCATTCCTAGATATCATAGGTCAAGAATCTGGTAGAGCATCATCTAATTTTAAATTTCATAACAGAGAAAAGAAAAATAAAAAAGAGCAAATTTATTTATGGTATACTACCCATCCTCATCGTTTTTTTGCAATACTGAAAAATATTTTTCAACCTTTCGGCATATTATTTAAAATCTTAATTTGGGGATTAATTCCCGGTATTCCTATCGCTTTTTTAACTTTATTTCATAATCAATTTGACTTTTGGTCTGATTATTTTGATGTCAGCAAGTCATGGTCTTATTTAGCAACTTATATATTTAATCTCATTTTTGCATCCCTAACGGCTAAGGTGGCTCAGGGGGTTGTTTTTACATCTTATGGTGGCACAGTTAGCAAGTTTGGTATGGTTCTTGCTGGTGGATTTTTACCCCGCTTTTATATTGATAGAGAGGCGATATGGAAACTCCAGCGATCAAAACAGCTGTGGACATTAGCAACTCCTGTAATTGCCAGACCTGTTTTATTTGTTTGGAGTATTTTGATATGGTACTTTCATCGTGAAACAGGAACACAATTAAGCAATTATGCACTTCTACTTGCTCACGCCAGCTTTATAGATTTTTTACTAGATGCAAGCCCTCTTTGGCCCTCTGATGGTTATGTATGGACGGCTGCTTATTTTCGCTTACCACCTGATTTATTTCAAAGGTCTTTTTTAATTTGGCAAATGCTGCTTAACCGTCGTCCTTTGCCCAAATCATTATCTAATAAACAAAAACTAGGACTGCAACTATTTTTTGTCGGATCAGCAATTTTTACATTATTAATGTTCTTTATTATTATATCTTCTACTGCCCATGGTTTAGCAGTAAACTTTTTAGATATTTTCGGTAATGGTACAGGTTATATAATTTTATTCACCTTGTTGGTGCTAGCTTTACGCCAACCAGTATCTAGGTTTTGGAAAAACAAAAATAATTCACTAACAAAAAATATGATTACATCAGCAAAAGAATCAACATATCCAAATGAAAAAATCGGTAAATCATGGTTGAGTACAGTTTTAAAAGGACTAACAATGGTTGGTGGTGGTGTAGTTCTTCTATTACCCTACCCTTACCGTTCTGGTGGTCAAATTAAATTAACAACTTCCAAACAACAGCAAATGCAAGCTGAAGTAGATGGAAAAATTACACGAGTTTTTTTCAAGGGTGGTGACGGTAATTGGGTAAAAGCCGGAACTGTAGTTGCAGTGATGGAATCTCCTGAAGTCAACAATGAATTCTCTCAAACACAAGAGCAGATAAACTCTCGACAAGCCGATTTAAGAAAACAACAAGCTGAATTAAGTCAACTGCTATCTACTCCTAAAAAAGAAGATGTAGATTTAGCTCAACAGCAAGTAGAAGTTGCTAAACAACAAATGGAAACTTCTAAACAAAAAGTAAAAGTTGCCGAACAACAAATAGAAGTATCTAGAAAATCACTTCGGACTGCTATTATTAAATCAGAATTTAGCATTCGCGAAGCTGAGAGATTTAAATATTTATTACAACAAGGTGCTTATTCTCAACAACAATATGAGGATGCTGATAGGCGTGCTACGACAGAAATGAACACAGCAGAAGAAATTAAACAGGATATAGAAAAAGCAAAACAAAGTTTACAAGAAGCCAAAGAAGATGTATTAGTAAAATTACAAAATATCAGACAAGTAGAGGCAAATTTAAATCTAGTGAAAAGTGGTCCATACCCACAGGAAATTGAAGCTGCTCGTGAGGAAGTAGTCGCTACAAATGCAGAAATTCAGCGCCTCAGACAAGAACTAAATTATCTCAATAATAAGATGAGGCGTACTATCTTAAAAATGCCATTTGATGGATATATAGCAACTTCGGAATTGCAACAAAAAGTGGGTAGATACCTGGAGCAAGGTGATACATTTGCAACTGTAGAAAATTCTCGTAATATTTATGGAGAACTGCAAATACCCGAATATGAAGTCAGTGAAATCATATCTAATGGGAAAGTTGAAGTGAAATTATCTGCATATCCAAATGAATCTTTGATTGGCCGTGTAGTTTCAATTCAACCTGTAACAACAACTGATGACTCATCAAGCAAAACTTCTACTAGTGCAGAATCAGGTAAAACAGTAGAATCTTCAAACCCACATTCTGGTCAAGTTGTCAAGGTAGTAGTAGAGATACCTAAAACAGACAAGATATTAAAATCTGGAATGTCTGGATATGCAAAAATTGAGGGTAGAACTATGCCAGTTATCCTCGCTTTTACTCGTCCAATTGTGCGATTTATCCAAATTGAAATGTGGTCATGGATACCTTAAATTTTTTATTGTAATTTAAAGTTTTTTCTAGAAAATCAGGTAAATAAAATTTCGGAGATAGCTATGAATGTCGAGCGAATTTATGGTTCGAGTAGCTTAGAGGAGATCAAACAACGACAAGCTCAAATGGAATATCGTAGACTCTGGCTGAAAAGTTTAATAGATGAAATTCAACTAGAAATTGAAGCACTTCCATATCTGAAAGAGCAAATATCTCAAGAAAACAAAAAAAATACTTCTGTATCCAAAATTTTAGGATTTATAAAAGGAATAATCTCTAATCCTGAAGCAGAGGTGATCGAGGAAAACAACAAGATTTTTCATCGAGGTACTATGCTGGAATTTATTGATAGGCTATCTGATTTTGCTCTGGAAGTTGACCTGAACTTGACAACATTAGCAGATATTGAAGAACGTGAAGAAAAACTTCATTACCGTGCATCTTGGTTGAAACATTTATTAAAGATAACAGAAAGAGAATTAAATTTAATTTCTATGACGGAGGAGCAAGAACAAAATAATGAAAATAATGTCCCTGACATTAGTGGTAGCTCGAAAACAATATTGAAAATGCTGAGTCCCTAATCTCGGATTTATAAAGATTTTTATAAACAGCTAAATTTTGTCAGTATTTTATCTATTTTATTAAGGAAATCAATGTGAAGAATAAAAATTTATTCAAAGTGCCAATAGCTCGATGTTTTGCCCTATTTATGCCAATAGCTTTATTGATATCTCCGACTGTGACTGCTTGTTCTTCTAAATGGAATAATAATCACGTGTTTGCCCAATCTTCGCCAACATCACAAAGCGATGCTCGCGATCATATAGCATCTACATACACATCTAATCAGCCTTCTTACAATGTGGCGATCGCAGATAACCTAATACTCAGAGATTTACGGCGTCAGCGTCAAATACCCATTAAAGTTTCTTACCCAGAAACACAAGGCAAGTTTCCCATAATTATCTTTTCTCATGGAACCGGAGCGTCCAAAGATGACTACGCTGCTTTAACCAGTTTTTGGGCTAGCAAAGGATATATCTGCATTCAACCCACCCATGCTGATTCTATTGCTTTGAAAAAGCAACAAGGAGAATCTACTAACTTGAACGAAGCTGTTCGCGAAATTCTCACCGATTCCCAAGGATGGAAAGATCGCGCTGCTGATATATCTTTTATTATTAGTGCTTTGAACAGACTGGAGCTGAAAGTACCTGAGTTGAAAGGTAAAATGGATGAGCAACGTATTGGTGTTGGTGGTCATTCCTATGGCGCTTATACCGCTCAGTTGATTGGCGGAGCTACCATTGATATCCCAGGAGGAGCGAAAGGGCAAAGTTTTACAGATCGGCAAGTACGGGCGATCTTGTTACTGTCTCCTCAAGGAAGCGGTCAGCAGGGACTGACTCGCAACTCTTGGGCAAATCTCAAGTTACCAATGATGACGATGACTGGTTCTAGGGACAGAGGCGCTCAAGGACAGGGGCCAGAATGGAAAGAGGAACCATTTAAGTATTCTCCTGGGGGTGATAAATATCTTGTTTTCATCCAAGGAGCTACTCACTTCTCCTTTAGTGGTAGACTTGCTCAAGGCGGAGGCAAAACTCAAACTCAAGCTCAAAGGCGACCCGGTTGGAGATTACGGGAACGCTTCGGTGGTGGACAAGGTGGTGGTTTGGGCGATCGCAGACGCTTTGGTGGCGCTCAACAACAAGAAGAAAATATTTTCAATTATGTGAAAGTTGCCAGTGTGAGTTTTTGGGATGCGTATTTGAAGCAAGATAGTCAAGCCAAGAATTACCTAAAGTCTGATGAACTGAAGACTGACAGCAATGGTGATGTTTCCATTTCTTCCAAGTAATGTTATGATAAGAACATCGGGTGCTGTTATTTGCTTGATAAACTCCTTGTCACAGCATTAACACACCAGTAACAAACTATTGGCACACCAGGGTGATATTACTTGTATTCGGTGAGTGCGATCGCACCTATCAAATACATAATTATTTTTCGTAAAAGTAAATCTCTCCTGGAAATATACAGGGGAGAATTTTTTATCTTAAGTTTGTAGTCTAGACGCTCTTACGAGCGTCTTCCCGAAGGATGGATTTTAGTCCTCAGAATAAGGGCTGAAGCCACTTACTCATATCCCAATTCTTGAGCCATCTTGATTACTTCAGGCGAAAAGCCTTGATTATCTAGACGCCAAGGTAAAACTCCCTCAAGATAGCTGGGTTTGATGGTAGAAGCACGATAACCAGGCGATTTGAGAAAATTGGGGTCATTACCTAATTGAGCGCCGTAGGGGCCTAAGCAAGCATAGGGAGAATTTTCAGGATGCAACATGACCTCATAGATTGAATCATCCCAGGAAAGATTTAACCATTTGCATAATTGTTCAAAATGTGAGCGAGGATCACTTAACATATCTTCTCCTCGCAAACACATTTGTTGCTGAACAGGAATAGTACTTAAAAACTCCAAAATATTGCATTGCATTTTGTACCACGAAACTTGAGGATCAACAGTGGGTGGATCTGTAGAATAGTCAATAGAATTAGCTAGTATAGCCATTAACCCATCAGCAATATTCATGATTGATTTTCCTTGAGTTCTGGGATGACGCACAAGATGCAAATAATAAGCATTGGGAAAATAGTGGCGCATCCGGTTGAGAATATCTAAGTCAGTTGAATATGCCGGGCTTTTATCTACAATACGTAGTGGTGCTACTTTACGACTCAGTTCTAGATATACTTCCCCTGTAGTCCAATGCAGTCTAGTCAATACCCAACGCCGTGCCATTTCTACTGATAGAATAGTTTGCTCACCTGCGTAAAGTTGAGCTACAGTACGCAACAAACCATGCATCTGAAACTGACGTACTCCCTTCAATCTATCTAATAGTTGTTCGAGAGTTTCGCTAATGAATAAATTTAATTCTGGCATCCCGTAAGCTTCGGGATGCTGACCTAGCATAGCGCAAATCAAAGACGTAAAAGAACGTGGAGAACCCAGAATAAATAGAGGTGGAGGTACGGACATCAACGCAAATTTAATTTGGTACTACTGGTTCTCTAGAAAGCTTCAAAGTTTCAGTAGGAATATTATTATTCAAAGCTTGAGATGGAGTGTCTAGTTTCAAATTATAGTAGAGTAATTTTTGTTTACCATCCATAACAAATTGTTGAAGAACCGGAAGCCATGATCCTACTCTTGTTGGTGCTTCAATTCTTGGACGTGTAAAGTCTGCTGATGTGTTAAGAGACTCTTGTTTTGGGTGTGCTAATAATGTACTAGTAGGGAAAGTTTTACCATAATCGGAGCTTTGCAATACTTTCACAAAAGTCTGTTGGTTATATGAGATCAATAATCTATTATCACCTGATACAGTTGCTTGCACATAAGCAACCGAAGAATCATCTGTAAGTATTCTTGGAGTATCCCAGCTTTGATTTTGCCGATCAAACCTTAGATATAATAACTGTCCTTGATCTCGTGTAGGGACATGGATATTTTCGAGTTGATCAACAACTACGTTGAAATGACTAGCGTAAGGGTCTCTATCAGAGCCTGGTTGATGCTGAAATAACAGCTGTTCTGACCAAGGTGTAGTTAATGACCAGTCATTCATCCGATATGCCCAGTTAATTGTATCTTCATTTGTATAAACGACACCCATTCTATCTGATAATCTGACTAGCTTTGCGCTTTTTGCTCTTGAAGAACTTACTGTTCCCAGAGTTAATCCAGTATCTTCCCATGATGCACCATTAGTTGTGCTATGCGAAGTTTTTATTTCAAACTCATTTGTAGTTACATTCTGCCGAATAAAAGCAATCCAAAAGCGATTATTCTTGTCTACTGCGATGGTTGCATTGCTAGCAATATAATTGGCATCTTCATACACTATATTTGTTCTAATGGGTTGCCAAGTCTTATTTGTTACGTCGTAACGCAGGATGGAAAAGTATATTTTACCTGTAGAGGAACTATAAGTTAAAAATAGGTTACTGTTATACAAAAAACCATCAGGAGTTGACTCTTCATTCGTTTCACTGATTGTACTCATAGCTTTCCATGTAGCACCATAGTCAAAGCTAGAATAAAGCACTAAGCTACTATTTGTAGAATTATTACCCTCGTTAATTATTAAATGCATTCCACCATCTTCAGTGAACCACATACGTTCTTGATGTCTGTAGGAAATCATTCGTTGTGAGGAACTCTGAAGATTAGTAATACCACCAGTAACAACATTCGTATTATTCTGTGATTGTTTTGTTTTATCTAGTGAATATTTATGGTTTTTAGTAGAACTAAATGCTGGATGATAAGGAGATAAGAGTAGTAGTAAGCTGACAAAAACTAACGTATTTTTAATTTTCATTTTTGGTTTTCATTGTGTCAATTTTTAGGTCTATATAGGAATCCGGTTTGATGTATGAACTTACTCGTGAGGACTCTTAACTCTTAACAGAAAGTGTACCTAGCTTCGCAAAAATCAAATAGGAGTCCTATATGTAGCTACACCTGAGTAAAATTCTGTGTTGATCGATATTTTATTTGATGGTACAAACACCCAGGTTTATCTGTCGAATCGATCTAAAATCTTTCGACTGAGCGTCTCGCACTGAGCTTTCCGAAGTGTCGAAGTGTCACGACGAAGTCCAAAATCTAAAACCCAAAATAGTTTGATGCCTAATACCATTTTCATATGAAGATGCATAGAAAAAACCCCACCGCCTTTGGCACCTCCCCTTGGTAAGGGGAGGTTGGGAGGGGTTAAAATAATGTGCAGCTTCATATTTAATTGGTATAACCTGATCAATGCAACATCTAATACAAGCGATCGCACTGAAGTTTCAAAACACTTAAATGATGCTACTGCAAGATTGCATGTTGCTTTACACTGTTTAATTTGGAGCAAATTTTATATTTTGCTCTTTGATGATACAGTTTATACTGAATTAAACAAAATTTCGCTAAAGCTTTCTTGAGAGTAATAAAGATTACATAAACTTTTCAGTTTTGAAGCTTTAAATAAATTTGTTTGTTTATGTTTGCACAGAGCGTTGGAGATTTCTATTGGATGATTCGCTACTTAGCCCCACTTGTATCCATAATTTTCTTGATCTGTCCGAATCTTTGTGCTTGTTCATTCGGAACTCTACAAAAAGATGTATCAAGAGATACTAATAATCAATCTAGCTCAGGAGCTGCGATCGCTCAAGTCACAGATAAAGAATGCGCTAATGCTGTTTTACCAATCACAACAGGATATGGTAGTGATGGTTCTAGCCGCGTAATTACAGAAACTTTTGTTCATCCCCAATGGCCAAGAGAAAAAGTTTATGTATTTCATCCTGCTAATAACTCATCACCTGCTCCAGTGATATTTTTTTCTCATGCTTATGGTGCAACTTCTCCGCAATACTACACAAAGCTTATAGAACATATTGTTAGTCGGGGTTATGTAGTAGTTTATTCTCCATATAAAACTTTGCGAGCAAGTCACTCCCAAAGGTATACCCTACTTTGGAGTGGATTTGCAGCCGCTAGTGCTAAATATGGCAAATTTATGGATTTAACAAAAGTAGGTTTTGTTGGACATTCTTTTGGTGGGGGTGCAACTCCCGCTATGGCTTATAAGGGATTAGTAGAAAAACGATGGGGTAGCAAAGCAGCATTTATTTATATCATGGCTCCTTGGTATTCCTTTGAGATTACCCAGCAGCAAATGAAACGTTTTCCGAAACAGACTAATCTCCTGATTCAGGTCTACCAAGACGATAATGTCAATGACCATCGCATGGCGATCAATTTATTTAAGACTATTAGCGTGCCTCAAAAGGCTTATATTATCCTACAGTCTGCAAGTTCTCAAAATTGTCAGCTAACCGCAGATCATTTTGTGCCTTTGAGTTCTGGAAACAATGGTAGAGTCAACGGACTGGATTATTTTGGGGTGTACCGTATATTTGATGCGTTAGCCGATTATTCATTTAATGGTAATCAAAATGGGAAACAGATAGTTTTTGGTAAGACAAGTAATAATACTGAACAACAAACTACAGTTAATTCAAATGATGGCAAATTAGTCATGAAGCTCACTTACAGTAACAATCCCCAACCCATCAGGAGTGAAGATTATTATAGATTTCCCCAAGATCAACAATCTCGTTACAGTAACACCACCGAAAGTGTGATTGATTCTACTCGTAATACACAGAATAACGACACTCCCAGAAGAGGTCGAAGACGGTTATTTTGTGGGTTTATTAGAAGCTGCAATTGACATGATATTACTGCAATTTAGTTGTTTGTGTACGTCTAACAAAGTCAGTGGGTGTTTGATCAGTTATCAGTGAACAGTGATCAATAACTGATAACTGATAACTGAATTTAGCCGAGATATTTTTGCACTTGCATTACTAGTTCATTTGTCCAGTAATTAGCAAGATCGGCTGCTTCTGCTTCTACCATGACTCGGATCACTGGTTCTGTGCCGGAAGCCCGCACTAAAATTCTACCAGAATCACCCATTGCTGTTTCAGCACGAGCAATGGCCGCTTGCAGAGGTTGACATTCTTGCCACGCCATGCGTTTGCTACGATCTTCTACTCGTACGTTCCGCAATAGCTGGGGATAGGTATGAAAGCTTTGATCTACCATTTCCGCCAGGGAACCACCCGCCTGCTTTACCAACGCTGCTACGTGTAAGGCTGTGAGTAATCCGTCTCCTGTAATGCCATAATGACGGCATAAAATATGACCGGATTGTTCTCCCCCCAGCATACCACCAGTTTTCTGCATTTCTGCTTGCACGTATTGATCGCCTACTGGTGTGCGAATCAGTTTACCACCGTTTTGTTGCCATGCTCTTTCAAAGCCCAAGTTTGCCATGACGGTGGACACTATTAAGTTATCAGGCAATGCTTGCTTTTGCTGTAAATGGTGTCCCCACAAATAAAGAATGTAATCACCGTTGACTTGTCTACCATGATTATCCACTGCTAACACGCGATCAGCGTCGCCATCAAAGGCAAAACCCAGATCAGCATTGTGTTCCCTGACTGCTGCTTGCAAAATATCGAGGTGAGTGGAACCGCAGTTGACATTAATGCGATCGCCATCCGGTTGATGATGCAAACAGATAACTTCTACACCCATTGACTCAAATACTGACGGCGCTAACCCAACTGCTGCACCCCAAGCCAAGTCTAAAACTATTTTCATGCCTTGGAGATTAACTGTTTCCAAAGGCTGCGTTAACGCATTTGTATAACTCCCCACTAATTCTTGGCGTGAGTAATGTTTACCACAATTGCTAATACTAGCTGATGCTATCACACCACGCAGCCCAGCTTCAATTTCTGCCTGCAAAGCTTGAGATAACTTTAAACCATCAGCACCAAAAATTTTAATACCGTTATCTTCTGGTGGGTTGTGGCTAGCAGAAATCATTATCCCACCAATGGCATCACTCATACTTGTAAGATAGGCAACGCAGGGAGTGGGACATAAGCCTAAATACCAAACTTCTAGCCCTGCTGCTGTTAACCCTGCACTCAAGCCCATAGCCAGCATATCACTGGAGTTTCTTGAGTCCTGCCCGACAATCACCGATCCTGAGTCAGCAGCACAACACCGTAATACAGTACCCGCCCAATAACCAATTTGCAATGCTAAAGGCGCACTTAACAATTCCCCCACTCGCCCACGAATACCATCTGTGCCAAACAAAGGAGTAGTCGGTAATGAGATACTAATGGGCGCAAGGCTACCCTCGATAATTTTCTGCAATTTCTCAGGTTCGGAAGCAGAACTACCACCCAAGCCTTGAGTCCGAGTTATTGATGAGACCATAATTGTAGAAACACTCCACACAGACACACAGAAGACTGTTACTAATCTCCTATGAATTAGGTTGTATCACGATATCTAAAATTTATTTTTTTCACAAATTTATTTATTGTTCAGCTCTAGTTTAAGCAGAAACACTTAAAACTTATATTAAGCTTCTGTAAAATTAATCTCAAAATTTGAATTTAGTCAATTGTCAAGGGGGATTGGGGTCAATACGCTTGGTGTTAAGCCCACAATTCTTTCGTACCAGACGCGTAGCAAGATCCCCCAGGGTAATTTCGCGTCTCTAACACCAATTTTCTGTACCAAAAATCCTTAACACCATTTGATAAGCACGACTGAGGTTGAGACTTACCGAACAAGTTAAAAGTTAAAAGGCACTCATAAAGAAGAAATAAAAAAGGGTTTAAAGCCCCTAAATTTATTTATGAAAAAAAAGTAAAAATACTTTTTGAGAGACGCGCAGCGCGATAAAAAACGCGTCCGTTTTAAATCCCCTTAATTTATTTATGGGGATTTTCTTTTTACTTTTTACTTTTATCTTTTTACTTTTTAAAGATTGCAAAACCGTCGATGCGATGAAAGGGCTACTCGAAAAGGCTTTTTAAACCCTGTCCCTTGTAACAGTCTTGGGAGAGCAGAGGGATAACCTGCAAAACATCCCTTTGTCTCCCTTCCCTTGTCTTAATGATGATGGTGATGATGATGGTGGACTGCTGCTAACTCTGGGTTAACTATCATTGCTTCTTCTGACAACAACTCAGCAATATGAGGATTCGCCCATTGGGCTACAGTTGACAAGAAGTCTGGGTGGTCGTTGACACAAGCCATTTGCACGTAGTTAACTTGAGAATACTTTTTCTCTAGAGCATGGATAATGTGATGTACGTCTAAGAGAGTTTCATGGTTTTCTGTAGCAAAGCCAATGGGCATAAACATAACGGCTTTTGCACCCAGTTGAATCAGGTTTTTTGCAGCTTGTTCGACATTTGGCTGCGTCCATTCAATCATTGGTGTATCGTGATTTAACCAACCGATGGAAATCAGAGGATAGCGGTTGATTAATTTATCCCGGATCAAGTCGTAGAGTGCTTGACTTTCGGTGATTCCAGAAGTGAAACCTTTGGCTTTGTGGGGACAACCATGATTCATCAAGATAATACCGATTTCTGCTGGTAAATAGGCAGTAGCTAATTCACTAGCTATTTTTTCTTCTACAAGACGCACCATCATATCGATGTAGGCAGGTTCGTTGTAAAAAGAAGGAATGTAGCGCAGTCCTTTTATCCAGTGTTCGCTACCATCAGCCAATTGGGATAAAGCTTTATTTACTTGCTCGATCGCAATCCCACTGGTAAAGATAGAATCAACTACCAATAGTGGGTAAATCAAGAGTTTATCAAAACCTTGATTTTTGATTTCTGCTAAAACTTGATGAGGAAGGAATGGGGCGCAGAAGTTAAAAGCTTTGAAAACTTGGACGCGATCGCCCCACTGCTGCTGTAAGCTCTTCTCAATACCAGCACGCTGCTTTTCAAAGATGGCGTTGTGGGGAGAAATAAAATCATTGTGTTGATGACCCCACTCATGACGATCAAATAAAGCCAAAATCTTAGCTAAAGGAGGATAAATCCAAGCTGGTACTGGTGCGAATTTTGCTGTGAGTAAATGTAATGCTTGTTCGTTATAGTTAGCAAAATCTTCGTAGCTTTCGACTTCGCCATAGCCCATCAGCAATACAGCTACTCGCTGTTGACCTGATGATTGTTCGTGGCTATGTTCTATTTTTTCCGGTGTCGCAACCACAATTTTATCCCTCAATAAATTTTAGCTTGTTGTTTTTCTTACTTGTTTATCTATTATCCTATCCCCCTGGATAGGATATATACAAAACGAAATACATTGATTTAATGAATCGGTGTTCTAGTATGCGATCGCGTTTTCTTCAAATAGACATCTCCAGAAATTAAATATGCGTTATCCAGAAACCTTGTAGAGACGTAGCAGTAGAGACGTAGCAGTAGAGACGTAGCAGTAGAGACGTAGCAGTAGAGACAGTAGAGACGTAGCAGTAGAGACGTAGCAGTAGAGACGTAGCAGTAGAGACGTA
>NZ_JCACKS010000109.1:30227-52500 GCF_059505505.1 Pelatocladus sp.
CAGTAGAGACGTAGCAGTAGAGACGTAGCAGTAGAGACGTAGCAGTAGAGACGTAGCAGTAGAGACGTAGCAGTGCTACGTCTCTACATTCATGTTCGGAGATGTCTAATGAACATGATATTAATTTGCTCCTTCAATCGGCGCAAAACCTTGGCGTTGAATGTTCTCCGTTACCGTACGCGGTTCTAGAAATTGCAGCAAGTAATCAGGCCCACCAGCTTTAGAACCAACTCCAGAAAGTTTGAAACCACCAAAAGGCTGTCTTGCAACTATTGCACCAGTGATAGTGCGGTTAATGTACAAATTCCCGACTTCAAAATCTTCCTGAGCCTTTTGAATATGCGATGGTGTGCGAGAATAAAGTCCTCCAGTCAAAGCATAGTTAGTACCATTGGCGATTTCTAAAGCCTCCTGGAAACTGTTCGCCCGAATTACTGCTACAACTGGGCCAAATATTTCTTGTTGAGCAATTACCGCATTTGGAGATACATCCGCAAAGATAACTGGACCAATAAAATACCCATTATCCGGTGCTGGCATTTCCAAAGCAACCTTTGCTTCGGCTTTGCCTTTTTCGATATACTCACGAATGCGATCGCGTGCATTTGCATCAATCACAGGCCCTACCTGAGTACTCGGTAACTCTGTTTCTCCGATGTTTAGCGATTTTGTGGCTTCTACGAAACGCTGTACAAAGCTATCATAAATAGCTGTGTGAACAATCACCCGTGAACAAGCAGAACATTTTTGCCCGCTATAACCAAATGCTGATTGCACAACGCCCATGACAGCTTGGTCTAAATCAGCACTTTCATCTACAATAATTCCGTTCTTGCCGCCCATCTCAGCAATTACGCGCTTCATGTGCTTTTGACCAGGTTTAAGAATTGCTGCTTCTGCATAGATTCGACAGCCGACTTCTTGAGATCCAGTAAAGGCAATTACATGAGTATCTGCGTGATTCACCAAGTAGGCTCCAACCTGAGAACCCTTGCCTGGGACGTATTGAAATACACCTTTGGGGATGCCAGCGTCAACTAAGACTTCTGTTATTTTCGCTGCAATTACCGATGATGTTTCCGCAGGTTTGAGCAGAGTACAGTTACCAGCAACCAAGGCTGCGACTGTCATTCCTGTGGCGATCGCTAAGGGGAAATTCCAAGGAGAAATTACCACTGCGATTCCCCGTGGCTGGTAAATATAACTATTTATTTCGCCAGCAACGTCGTAATTGTAACCTTGATCCAGCCGTTCCATCTCTACAGCATAGTAGCGACAGAAATCAATCGCTTCACTGACTTCTGCGTCTGCTTCGCGCACTGGTTTACCAACTTCTAACACGATCCAAGCTGCAAGTTCTGCACGGCGCTGTTCCATTAAGTCAGCAGTTTTATACAAGATACCAGCACGTTGTTTGACGGGTGTTTTGCGCCAACTAGTAAACGCAGCTTTCGCAGCTTGCATAGCTTGTTCTGCTTGTTCGACGCTGAGAAGACCTATTTTACCAACTACTTCACTGTAATTTGAGGGGTTAACAGAATTGATAATTTCTTGGGTGTTAACATATTCACCATTAATTAACGGCAAATAGGTTTTACCAAGTTGTTGACGCACAGTTTGGAAAGCTTGTTGAGATTCCTGTCTGGATTCTGATTCAGCATAATCTGTATCTGCTGCACCTTGAAAAGAGGACGCAAAGAAAGGTTGATGGTTTACATCTTCTCCGCCTACTACTCCAGATTGTGTACTTATAAACTCTCTTCTCCCGTCTCCTCTTGCGACTTTGTTTTGTGTGTTTGCTACAAGTTCTCTTCTTCCATCTCCTCTTGCGACTTTCTCTTTGTCTGGTTGTCTTAAGGTTGGGGGTGCTAGTAGTTCTTCGACAGGACGATTTTCCAAATTTTGCCTTAAGAAAGAACTATTTGCAGTATTTTCTAGCAAACGACGAATTAGATACGCCATTCCGGGGAGAAGTTCGCCGTAGGGACAATAAACACGAACGCGATAACCTTGAGCGACTAAAGCTTTGGCGAGTTTGTCACCCATACCGTAGAGGACTTGCATTTCAAAGCAACGACTAGGGACTTGCAAACTTTGAGCGATCGCCATTGCAAAACTTTGCGATCGCACGTTATGGCTACCAATGGCAGCGTACACATATTGGTGATTTTCCAGCAACAATTGGGTAATATTTTCAAAGTTTGCATCTGTTGCGGCTTTGTCGTTGTAGACTGGCTGTGACCAATGTTTCTGTTCTGCTTTGATGGTTTCCTGGTCCCAGTACGCACCTTTTACTAGGCGAATTGTAATTGGATAACCACGCTGTTTTGCCCAGTCAATTAATGCTTTGGTATCTTGCTCGCTGTCACGCAGATATGCTTGGATAGTCATACCAATGTCTGTGCGAGTGCGAAACTCTGCTTCGAGCAAAAGTTTTTTGAGAATACTGAAGATTAAATCTTTGTACTCATACTGTTCCATATCAAAGTGAACAGCAACACCTAATTCCTTCGCACGACGTAACAAAATACGGATGCGATCGCTTACTCTTTCTTCACTACCTTCAGGATCTAATGAATCAAATTGGGAATAAAACGCCGTTAATTTCACAGAAACCTGAACTTTAGATAATGGTTCCCCATCTGCTTGATCAATCAATGGCACAGTTGCCCAATTCTTCGCTGCTTCTGCTAATTGTTGCATTAAATCAAGATAGCGTTCTAGGTAAGACTGTGCTTCTGTTTCGGTAATTACCGCCTCACCCAATAAATCTACGGTGAAAGCCATCTTGTCTTTACGTAGTCGCTCAATTGTTTTGAGTACCTGTTTGAGATTTTCTCCAGCAATATATTTATGAGCTAATGTTTCTACTGCTGTGGATACAGTTGTGGCAGCAACTTGCCCTGGCATAGAATCAGGATTGGCAAAATTTAACATCCCCTTCAGGGCTGCTGGTAATTCTACTGTTTCATCGCCTAAATATTCTTGTAAATGTGCGGCAATTTCTGCTTTGCTATGTAAAGCAGGTAAAGTATCTATAAAACGAAATAACTGCACCCGTAATCCAGGATTGCTCATCGCCCAAGCCAGCATTTTATCATCCCAGCGCATCTGGTCACGTAACGCCGAAAAGAAATTACGATTTTCCTGTGTCGCTCCTAGCAAGACTTTGGCAATTTCTTGGGTTTTTGCTTCGTAGGCGCTAGTTTTTACTTGTAAAACCACAGATAACAAACTCCTTATATGACAGTAATCAGTTACCAGTTACCAGTTACCAGTAATCAGTTAGCTTGTTCACTGATAACTGATTACTGATAACTGATTACTGACCCGTGTATTCTATTTTCGCTCTTTGATTTTGTCGCGACCACATCCAATGCGGTTCGGTTAAGAATTTTTCGTCATAATTTTGGTTATGTACCAGACGCGATATATCGCGTCTCTATAGGATTTAAATGTCAATCTATTTGTCTTATCTGAACCGTATTGCGACCACATCCAGATTGGTAGGATATTGCACAATTGTGAACAAGTAAGTTACTTTCTGGTGGTATTTGCTGTGTTTATACAATCTGAGTCCGGTATGACTGGATATACTACGACAGCTTAGGTAGCTCAAATCATAGAGTAATTTCTAGTACTCTGCTTTTTGCTGCATAATATGCGCCTGATTTCGATTTTTTTGTCAACAAGATTAGTAATTAATTAAAATTTTCACAAATTTTGCTCAAATTTTGCTCAAATTTTTTATTTTTGAATTGATATTTTGTTTTTATACTACTTCGTTGGGAGTATAATTTTTGTTCCCACTTAATTTGTAGTTAATCACGACTTCTCGAATAGATAAAAATGTATGATTTGAATCGTCTAACAAAAGAGAACTTGTTAAATTTTGCTGTGAAACTACGTAATCTGGATACAGATGCTGCCAGTATGGAGGCGATGGCAGTAAGTATGGTAAGCTATATATACAAAAATTTTGTCTTACCAGATGGTAGTCCTGCTTGTAGTTTAGTCAGATTTTTTAAAACCCATCCTTATGATGGTCTACCTGAAGATATTCAATTGGAAACAAAATCAATATTAAATGGACGTACTATAAATAGCGATACAAAGTGTCTAACATTGTTGGCAACAATGGGAGAAAATCCGCAATGGAACTCAAGGAAATTATCTCTAGGACATCAGGTGATCCCATTAATAGACCAAGATACTGTTGCTAAAATTCCGATGATTTCACAACTTATTTGGCAATTTGGTCTAGAAATAGAAAATGTTATTAAGCCAAAACCAGAAATAATCATAAATTTGGGCAAGAAAAATTTTAATGTATTTTATATTCCAGAAGCGATTAATAGTCCATATATTCCAGCCCAAACTCAATTTGTTATTCCCTATCAAATAAAATCTGTTTTGGGATTGGGAGGTATGCTGCCATCGGGTAATATTTTTGTCATGATTTTATTTTCTAAAGTCCAAATTCCTGTTGACTTAGCATACTTATTCAAATGGGTCGCTGTGTATGCTAGAGTTGCAGCAACTTCTGTTGAGAAGAAAGGAATTATTTTCGATAATACGCCAATAGATATTACAAATGTTTCCAAAAACTCTTCAAATAAACAGATACATCAAGTAATTAACTTCCAAGGTGCTAATCTGCAAGGAGTTAACTTCCAAGGTGCTAACCTGCAAGGAGCTAACTTCCAGGGTGCTAACTTGCAAGGAGCAATCATGCCTGATGGCAGTATTTATACAGCAAAATAGGGTCGGGGATCGGGGACAAGGGGACAAGGGAGCAGGGACAAAGGAGCAGGGAGAAGCGGAGAATAACCAATGCCAGATCCTCAATACCCTATTTTCATTCCCCGTTCCCTGTTCCCCAATCCCCGATCTCCCAATTCCCTAGCTTATGCATAAACATAGCTTTATGGTACTTTAAACTTAAGTACACATTTTGCAACAAATCACTTTGACCCTGATGACTGGAGAATAAAATCTTGGGAGTAGAACTACGCAGTTTCGTATTTCTCGATAGCTTGCAACCTCAACATGCAGCATATATGGGAACGGTAGCTCAAGGTTTTTTGCCATTACCTGGGGATACATCGCTGTGGATTGAAATTTCTCCTGGAATCGAGATTAATCGGATTACAGATGTCGCACTTAAATCAGCTTCTGTTCGTCCGGGAGTGCAGGTAGTAGAACGATTATACGGATTATTAGAAGTTCATTCTGGCTCTCAGGGTGAAACACGAGCTGCTGGTCAAGCAATTTTGGCGACACTCGGAGTTAGAAGAGAGGAATGTCTCAAACCGCGTGTTGTTTCTAGCCAAATTATCCGCAACATTGATGCTTATCAAACACAACTAATTAATCGCACACGCCGGGGACAATTATTACTGGCGGGACAGACATTATATGTGTTAGAAGTCGAGCCTGCTGCTTACGCCGCCCTCGCAGCCAATGAAGCAGAAAAAGCAGCAGCAATTAATATCCTAGAAGTTCAAGCTGTAGGTAGTTTTGGACGGCTTTACTTGGGTGGACAAGAAAGGGATATTCTTGCAGGTGCAGCTGGAGCATTAGCAGCAATTGAAAATGTCGCAGGTCGGACAAATCCCCTCGCAGTGCGTCAGGAATAAAGGAGAGAAAATGGCAAATCAAGAGCATCTGGCTTTACTGAAAGCTGGTGCAGTCATATGGATGGAGTGGAGAGAAAAAAACCCCAATATTGAACCAGACTTGAGTGGTGTTGATCTATATGAAGCAAATCTTATTGAAGCTAATCTGAGCTTAGTTAACTTCAGTGTTGCAAATTTAAGTTATGCCAAACTGACACAGGCGAACTTGAGTCAAGCCAATTTGATTGGAGTTAACTTAAGTCAAGCCAATCTCAAAAATGCTGTGCTTGCTGATGCTAACTTGATTGGGGCTGAGTTGAAAGGGGCGAACTTAAGAGGTGCTGATTTGGGTACAGCCAAGCTGCACCGCACTAACCTTTGTTTTGCCAACTTAATTGAAGCTAACTTAATTGAAGCAGATTTGAGCAAAGCAAACCTACACGAAGCAGAACTAATAGCAGCTTATCTTTATAAAGCTAATCTTTACCAAACAAATCTCAACAAAGCTCATTTGAGTGGTGCATACTTATTGCGGGCTAACCTAAGTGAGGCTGACTTGCGAGGTGCTGACTTACGATGGAGTAACCTCAAAGGAGCAAATTTAGCCGGGGCTGATCTCACAGGTGCTATTCTCACAGGAGCGCAGTTAACAGGTGCTAACTTCACAGGTACTATCTGTTAACTACCTACACTGATACCTTCAGGTACATTTAATTTATCGCGGCGTTGTTTTTGAATAAATGACCTAACAAAATATTTCATTTATTATAAAAAAATGGTGTCAATAGACACCATAAAAACGTTTCCAAACTGAGTTCTAAAACTCAGCATTCGCGCTTTACTTAGCAAAAACAGCGAATGCCGAGTTTAAGTACGTTTAACTTCACTTGTTTTTAAAGACACTGATATCAAGCGACCGCAAAAAGGTAGCAAACCAAAGGCGATCGCTTCTTTCTTTTGTTGCAACAATAGCACTGCTACTGTTTTATATCATAGCTCATTTAGCAGATAATTAGAATCTATAAAGCATCTTAAAAGATGTTTTTAATAGACTAGCGAATCTGAAGGCGTACTATAGGATGCGAAAGCGATGATGAATGGTAACGTGAGCAAACGATTTACAGTAACTCTTCCAGACTCAGTATTTGAAGATTTAGAAGTCTTGGCAGATGCACAAGGCAGACCAACAGCTAATCTAGCAGCTTTTTTGATTGAGATTGGGATTAGACAGGCTAAAGAAGGTGGCGAATTTCCAGAAAAACAAAAATCCTCTAAAGCTAAGAAAGCTAAAGAGGACAAATGATACATAATGGCAGCAATCTTAACAAGACACCAAGTCGAATGCTGATTAAATCAATATCAAGTTTTACAAGTTGTTTTGAAAAAGTTCTAGAACATGTTCCCAAGCATCAGGAGCAGCTTTGGGATTATAACTTGGGTGCTGCTCCATAAATGGGTACTGGTCTTTGAAAAATCCATGAAAAAAACCGTGTCCGGCGTCGTATCGAAATACACGATGATTGATGTTATGTTTCTTTAATTCTGCCTCGATTTGCTCGTTTTCCTCCTGAGAAACTAATGCATCTCTTGTACCAAAAAATACATAAATAGTACCTTTAATTTCAGAGGTGCGATTAATAGTTGGAGTTTCTTCACCATAACTAGAAGTAGTAATTCCGCCACCGTAGAACGAAGCTGTGGCTTTGATATCCGGTAAGGTTGCAGCCATGTAAGCAACATGACCACCAAAACAGAAACCAATGACACCAATTGCATCATCTTTGACATTGGGTAAAGCTTTGAGGTAGGCGATCGCAGCTTGAATATCACTAAGTATTTCTTGATACTTGACTTGTTGATAATATTGCAAACCAAGTTGATAGCCTTCTGGACTATAGCCAAAATCTTCTGGGCTATAATCAACCTCAAAACCAGGAGCAATACGTTGATAAAGCGCAGGTGCGATCGCTACATAACCTTGTTTTGCTATGAGTTCGGTAATCTCTCGAATGTTACTGTTGATTCCAAAAATTTCTGGAAAAACTATAACTGCGCCAAAGGTTCCTGGACTTGTTGGTTGAGCTAAGTAAGCATCAATTTCTAAGTTATTGTTGGGTACTTTGACTTTTGCTGTGTTAATTTCAATGTTTGTTTTTTGTATCATTTTTGTTCCCTCAGATATTGCACTAGCTCTGTCAAAGTGTAACGTTAGCTCACTCTTCCGCTTCCTCGCTCTTCTGGATAATCACTATTACAAACTGTCTCGAATAGTAGTCCTTTGTAGCAACTATCCTGAGTTAGTGATAGAGGCTGTAGCCTGATAAGAGTATGTCTTTTGAAAAATACGTACTTAAGTATTTTCACGGTAGATGCCCTATCTGATACTAAAGACATTTTATAGTGCTTCTTGACCGCACACTATCTAGCTTTTTCCCAAATAAAGAAAAAATGTTACATAATATTGTCCAGATATACTATCTTAACGTTGGTCAGGACAGTAATAATCAAGACTTTACTAAACAATCAATTGCTTTAAAATAGTTATGTTTTAAGCCAAGCTACCAAAAGGCTTGGAACAAAACCTCAAAAAACTAACTCAGGATTTAAGTAGTTTTAATAACTTAGTATATTTACTTAAAAAAAACTACTTTGATCATTAATAAATTTAAATAAGACTGCATCAAAGAATCTATATGAGTAGCAGTATTTACATTCGGTTGGTGAGATTTTTTCATTAGGACTGCACTAAAGCTACGTTGATCTAGCTGCAATCATGTTCACAAAAGTTATTCACCCTTTTGGGTGAATACGATCGCACCCAGAAAAATCTACTCTGAAAGCAGAAGACTGGTTTGAAGTGCAAGATTCAGATTTAGCAAGTTTATTTATTTGTAGAGACAATTTAAAATCAAGTGACCAGGATGCTTATATAAATAAAGATTTTCCCAATTTTTTATTTTTAATTTCTTATTTTGAATTATTTACTTGGGATGGATTGCAGATGAAGACTACAAATCGCAAGCTAAGGGAGGAGGAATTGCATCAGGCTGAGGCGCGTTATCAGGCGATTTTAAATGCGATCCCTGATACGATGTTTTGTATCAGCCGTGATGGAGAGTATTTAGATTTCAAGAGTGAGTGTATCACACAAGAGATTGTTGGTAAAAACTTGTGGGATATTTTGCCTGACAATGTAGCCGTGATCAAGCAAGAAGCGATCGCTAAAACTTTGGCTGCGAACACTTTACAAGTTTGTGAATATCAACTGTCAACGCCTTTGGGAATGCGAGATTATCAAGCACGGTTAGTCAAAATTGGTGAAAACGAAGTCTTAGCAATAGTCCGAGATATTACCGAACCTAAACAAACAGAAATTGCTTTGCAAAGTTTGGCTGAAAAATTTTCTAAAGCTTTTCGTTGTAGTCCCGATCCAATCACAATTAGCACACTTCAAGAAGGACGCTACATAGAAGTTAACGATAGTTTTGTGCTACTTAGTGGTTATCAACCTTCAGAAGTGATTGGACGTACAGCTTTTGAGTTGGATATTTGGGTAAATCCAAGCGATCGCACAAATTTACTGCAACAGTTGCAAAATCAAGGATCTATTCGCAACCAAGAAATTAGATTTCGGAAAAAATCTGGTGAAGTAATCTTAGTACAAGTTGCGGCAGAAGTGATTGAGTTAGATGGTATCCCTTGCTTACTTGCAATCAGTCGCGACATCACTGAACGTAAACAAACCGAGGAATTATTGCGCCTATCTTCTCAACGCGATCGCTTGTTAGCAAAAACATTAATGCGAATTCGCCAATCTCTCAACCTAGACGAAATTCTGCAAAATACTGTTAGTGAAGTTCGGCAATTTTTGCAAGCGGACAGGGTATTTATTGCCCTTAATGATAGCCATGATTTATTTAAGATGATAGCCGAGTCAGTCGATCCGCAATACCCATCTGTTCTGAGTTGGAAGAAAAAAGATCAAAGTCTTTTGCAAGAATTAAGAACCAAACTCTTAACAGATCAGGTGCGTGTAGTTGAAGACATTACCCAAATAGCAGTATCTCCACAACTAGCAGCACTATATCAGCAATTTCAAACTAAAGCTAGCTTGGCTGTACCGATTATGCTAGGTAAAGAATTGTTTGGTGCGTTAATTGCTAACTCTTGTGCTAAACCACGCTATTGGCAAGAAATAGAAATAAATTTACTCCAACAACTCTCACAACAGCTAGCTATTGCTATTCAGCAAGCGCAACTTTACCAACAACTCGAACAACTCAATAATAATTTAGAACGGCAAGTAGAAGAACGCACTGCTCAATTACAGCAGAAAATGCAAGAACTGCAAGAAATTAGCCGAGTCAAAGACGTACTTTTGCACGCAGTTTCCCATGATTTGCGAACTACCGTGATGGGTAATTTAATGGTACTGAAGAATTTGCTTAAAAGTCAGGGAGTGAGGGAACAAGGGAGTAGTTTTTCATTTTTGTCTAGTTTGTCTTCTCCCAATCCCCAATCCCCATTCCCCAGTTCTCAATCTCCAATCCCCAATCCCCATTACCCCTTATCCCCAGAGGGGGCCCCACCTGCCCCTTATCCCCAAAGGGGACCCCTACCTTCCCCAATCCCCATTCCTCGTTCAATTATTGATCGCATGATTCAAGGTAACGATCGCCAACTACGAATGATTGATTCATTACTGGAAATACATTCAACTGAAGTAGAGGGAATTACTCTAAATCAAGAAATCATCAAATTTAATATATTTATTCGAGAAGTAATCAAAAATATCGAGCCAATGTTAAGGCAGAATCAGTCACAATTAAAAACATTGTTGGCTAGAGATTTACCGTTAGTATCTGCTGATTCTGTAAAATTACATAAAATATTCGTCAATTTATTTACTTACATTCTCCAAAGTAACCCACCAGGTATAAACCTCCAACTTACTGCCAAAGTACAAGCAGATATGATTCGTTGTAGCATTAAATTTAACGGTACTCAAATGAGTAAACTGGAGTGCGATCGCCTATTCGAGTTATATGTTCACGACCCACAAGCACGGTTTTCTACAGGTATTGGCTTAAAGATGTATCTGTCTCGACAAATTATTAAGGCACATGGTGGCGAAATTGGCGTTGAGAGTCATCGTCAGCGTGGAGTAATTTTTTGGTTTACACTACCAATGATAAAAGACAAATGACCTATGACAAACCTCACTATATAGTTAACTTTATTTGTGCCAAACTACTTATAAGCGATTTGGTCACAACTAATGAAGACCATATGGAAAATATTGCGGAAATGGCGAAAAAAAGTTGTTTTTCGGCAAAATCAAACGCCAATAGCAGATTACATTGCCAATGAATATCAAAATTGGTGCAATAATTTTTTATGGCAGAGATTAGGTTTATTGTTATGGCTGGGTCTAATCTGCATCTTAACGTTTACATTGCGAGACGTTTATAACTTTTTCTTCCCTCTCAAAGAATTGCAAAAGCTACCAGAGGTATTCAGAACTCAAGCGCTATTCATAGATATTGCTATGTTTCTGAGTCTGGGTTTGTGCATGGCTTTACGTCAAACAAAATTTGGTTGTCAGCATCCAGGAATAGTATTTTTAATTTCATCTTGGTCAATAAATCTCATTCCCCAAATTTTTGCTACTCTCAAAGGTTTTGCACTACCTGACACTTTGGGTTGGTCGCTTTTGTTCCTCAGTCAAGCGACATTTTTACCTGTACGCTGGATTCTACATTTAACATCTCAACTAGGGTTATTTATTTACTATTTTGGTCTAAATACAACACTGGGGCTAAAATTACCACTACCAGAACATACGGAGTTATATAATGTCACCTTTATTTTATATTTGTTCTGGTTTTGTGCTATTTGTAATCTTGGTGTTTATTTATATGATCGCTTACAACGCTCTGAATTCTATGCTCGTAAAGAACTGGAATTTGCCTATCAAAAATTAAGAGTGACGGAAGCAAAATATCGCAGTATATTTGAAAACGCTGTTGAAGGCATTTTCCAAAGTACTCCCGATGGACGTTACATTACTGCGAATCCGACATTAGCAGGTATTTATGGATATTCATCTTCAACAGATGTAACAACAAATTTCACTGATATAGAACATCAGCTTTATGTTGATCCCCAGCGACGTGCAGAGTTTGTGCGCTTAATTGAACAATACGGAAAAGTGTCTGAATTTGAGTCACAAATTTATCGTCAAGATGGTAGTATCGTTTGGATTTCGGAAAAAGCATACGCAGTTCGTGACGAAAATGGGAAGCTACTTTACTACGAAGGACTAATAGAAGATATTACTAAACGTAAGCAAGCTGAGGCAGCTTTACAAGAACAATTAGATTTTTTACAAGTTTTAATTGATACTATTCCGACACCAGTTTTTTATAAAAATGCTGAAGGTTTTTATCTAGGTTGTAACAAAGCTTTTGAGGAAGTTTTAGGACTCAAGAAAGAGCAAATTATTGGCAAAACAGAATCTGATTTATCACCTAAAGAATTAGCAGAAAAATATCAACAAGCAGATACAAATTTATTTGTACAACGAGGTGTGCAGAGTTACGAAGATTCAGTGATGTACAAAGATGGTAAAAAACACAATGTGATTTTTTACAAAGCAACTTTTTGCAAAGCAGACGGATCTCTTGGTGGTTTAGTGGGAGTAATTTTAGATATTAGCGATCGCAAACGCACCGAAGAAGCACTACGAGTATTTGTCCATGCAGTTTCCCATGATTTACGCAACCCGGTTTTGGGTACACTCATGGTGTTAAATAATTTACTTGCACGTCCATCCTCTATTCCTGTTCCTCGGTCAATTTTAGAACGGATGCAACAAAGCAGTGAGCGACAGTTAAATTTAATTAACTCACTGATGGAAGCTCATATGAGTGAAGTGCAAGGTATTGTTTTGCAACGTCAATCTGTAAGATTGCACAAAATTGTCGAAGATGCGATCGCTGATCTACAACCAATGTTGGCAGAAAATCAAGTCACTTTGACCGACTTAGTGAAAGATCAACTACCCTTAGTGAGTGGTGATCCAACGCAATTATGGCGAGTATTTTCTAATTTAATTGTCAATGCAGTTAAACATAATCCTCCAGGATTGAGTATAACCATTAATGCGATCGCCCAGGAAGATAAAATTTATTGCACAGTTACCGATAATGGTGTGGGTTTGAGTCAAAAACAGTCCGAAAGATTATTTGATTTATACTTCCGGAGTAGCAATAACCGCAATTCTCTCAGCTTAGGATTAGGATTATATCTGTGCAAGCGCATTATCAATGCTCACAACGGAGAAATTGGTGTTGATAGCACACCAAATACAGGCGCAACTTTTTGGTTTACGTTACCCGTTAATCAAGAATCTTAGGGGTAAACAATACGTGCAGACAAATCCCTTTTCTTGGAATGCAGATCAATTGCATCCCAATCATCTTTTCAAATGCTAAAGTACACACAAGTCAAAATTTTTCATGTTGAAACTGTATCCCGCCTAGAACTAAAGTTCCAGGCTCATAGCGAAAGTCCACTCAAGTGGACTGGAACAAACTTTTTTTGAGTCCTCTTCAGAGGACTTGCGCTATGAGACTCGGAATTTATTCCGAGGCGGTACAGATGCGCTCAACCTAGATTTGTGTGTACTTAGAGAGACAAATTAATCAAGCTTTCAAAAGTCGAGTTCCGAGAGGAATTGAAAAAGACGCCTCAAGCTAGCTATTGATTTAAAGCGCAACATGGGGGAAACCCCCATAGACGCGCCTTCTTTGGGTTCCCGTAGGGTAGACCGCGCTGTCCCACTGCTTGTGCGTATACCCGTAGCGTCTCCTCTGGAGAATCCCCGATCCCTCAGAATTTCACATCTAAATCAACCCCCAATGCTTCTTCAATTTTGCGAAGATTCTCAATGGAAAGCGCTCCTTTGAGAGTTTCCTTTTCGATGTCATACCAGTAGGTGCGCGACACACCAACCTCATCACATATCTGTTCGAGAGATTTCCTGGAATCTAGTCGAGCTTGCTTGATGCGATCGCCCAAACCTTCAATTTCAATTTCTTTGACTTGTCTTATTCGCATGATCGCACTTATTACAAAACGACCTAAATAGAGTAAAAAATTAACTCATTATTTTATATTAAACCATAAATTTTTAGCTTGCTAACTAAGAATTTTTAGTGCTATATAAAAAATATAGAGAAGGCGCTCCGGACTCACAATCTCAAGCGCCTCTCTATCCCAAAACAATTGTTCATCGTTTTGATTATTCAAGATTGTAGCAATGACACAACCATTTTTTTGCTAAACACCTACTAGAGGCTTTGTAAATTTAGCTTACGCTCGCAAAGTTTGCTTTCGGAAGATAAATTATAACATGCTTTGGCAATTTTCCTGCGTCATCATTTATATCTATCAAAACAAAAATAGCTGATGTCTTGGCTCCTGTATGGATTTTGCCAAAATCAGCTTGTAGATAACTAATCATTACTCCTCAAAAAGAAATCAAATGTCGAATTTTGAACTGGTTTTGAAACTACTGCTGCAATTGACAGTTATTTTAGCGGCTTGTCGCATCGTCACTATTCTGGGAAAGCGTTTTCTTGGACAAACAGATGTAGTGTGTGAAATGATCGCAGGGGTAATGTTAGGGCCATCACTGTTTGGGGCGATCGCACCTAGTCTACAGCAATGGCTATTTCCTAAAGCACCACTGATACTAGCGACTGGAGAAAAGATTCCCAACCCTTCAATGTCAATTCTCTTTGCGATTAGTCAGATTGGGCTAGTGCTATATATGTTCTTGATTGGGGTAGAATTTAACACCGATCTGATTAAGCAACGAATCAAAAGTGCAGGTTTGGTTTCTGGAGCAGGGATACTTGCACCCTTTAGTTTAGGCGCGATCGCAGCTTTCTTTTTATACGGTCAAGCTGAACTTTTTAAAGTAGGAGTTACACCTTGGGCGGCTGCATTATATTTGGGCGCTTCGATGTCCATCACAGCTTTTCCGATGTTAGCCCGGATGTTGTATGAACGTGGGATCGCAAAAACTCGCTTTGGGACATTAGCCTTAGCAGCAGGTTCAATGGACGATGCAACTGCATGGTGTTTGCTAGCGATTGTATTGGCAAGTTTGCAAGCTGATGCAAGTATTGCAGCTTTTGCCATTGGTGGTGGTTTAACCTATGTTTTACTGACTATTTTTATTGGGCGACCGACATTAAAGATTTTTACGCGGATGACAAAGCGTGATGGTGGCTTAAAAATCCAAACTTTGATTTTAGTATTGATAGTTTTAATGTTCTGTTCCTGGTTAACAGATGCAATTAAATTGTATGCGGTTTTTGGTGCATTTATCTTGGGTACAGCAATGCCACGGGGTGAATTTGCCGAACAACTTCGCGATCGCCTCGAATATTTGACCACTGCATTTTTATTACCTATCTTTTTTGTGTTCTCTGGATTAAGCACTCAACTTGGATTGGTAAATACACCATATTTATGGGCAATCACAGCTTTAATTGTGGCGATCGCTATTTTTGGTAAAGGTATCGCTTGTATGCTTGCAGCCAAAATCGCCGGAGAAACTTGGCGTGAGTCTGCAACCATCGGTGCTTTGATGAATGCGCGGGGTTTGATGGAGTTAATTATTCTCAATATTGGTTTAGAGCAAGGTATAATCACTCCAACTTTATTCACCATCATGGTGATTATGGCTATTGTTACTACTTTAATGGCATCACCATTAGTTAACATGTTTTTAAAAGGTACAGTATACGAACAATCGTCAGTTCAACAACTACCAAATGTATAAATAAATTTTGTTGGTTGTTGATACTTGTTGGGAGAAATTGATCAACAACCCTACCTTACTCATAATAACGAGCATAATTAATCTTACATTTCGTCATTCGATTTTTGATTTTGGTTTACCCTTCCTTGAAGCTGCTATCGCCTCTATGGATTTTGGATTGACTCCACAGATAAATCTAGAGGATTCTACCATCAAAGAAGTATCAATCATCAATTAACATGCAATATTTCTGTTGCTATTTGATTTTTTAATTGTAATAACAATTAACATCACATTTGAACAATAATTGCATCTATGTGAGCCATAAAGGTTGACATTTTCAAGCGATTTAAAGAATTATCTAAGGGACACCGGATAGTCGCTTGTGAGGTAACTATGCACACAGTTGTTCTCGTTTTAATTGAGGTGCTGATTGTCATTGGACTGTCTCGGCTAGTAGGATTAGGATTCCGGTGGATTAACCAACCATTAGTCATCGGAGAGATTGTAGCCGGAATTATGCTCGGTCCTTCTCTATTTGGTTTGGTTGCTCCAGAACTATCAGCTACCTTGTTTCCCCCTGAAACAGTTCCTTTTTTAAATGTTTTGTCTCAGGTTGGGTTAATATTTTTCATGTTTCTCATCGGGCTTGAGTTAAATCCCAAATACCTTAGTGGTAATTTGGAAGTTGCAGTTTTGACCTCACATGTCAGTATTTTAGTACCGTTTTCTTTGGGAACTCTATTAGCGGTACTGCTTTATCCGTTAATTTCTAACGCCAGTGTCTCCTTTACCGCCTTTGCTCTATTTTTGGGAGCAGCAATGTCAATTACTGCTTTTCCAGTTTTGGCGCGAATCATCACAGAAAATAACCTCCAAGGAACACGCTTGGGGACATTGGCGTTAACTTGTGCTGCTGTGGATGATGTAACAGCCTGGTGCGTTTTGGCTGTCGCGATCGCAGTCGCACGCACAGGTAGTATTACTGGTGCTTTTCCTACTATCGTTGAAAGTTTGCTATACATCGGCGTCATGGTGACATTGGGAAGAAGTTTTCTCTCTCGCCTTGCTACTTACTATCGCCGCAATAAACGCCTCAATCAATTGGTTTTAGCGTTAATTTATGCAGGAGTAGTTGCTTCAGCCTTAATCACCGAATTAATTGGTATTCACTTGATTTTTGGAGCATTTTTACTAGGAGCAATAATGCCAAAAAATGCTGGTTTGGTTAGAGAAATAGCGGTGAAAACAGAAGATTTTGTTTTGATTTTTCTTCTGCCAGTGTTTTTTGCTTATAGTGGTTTGAGGACGCAAATTGGTCTACTCAACAGTCCGGAATTGTGGTTACTATCCGTATTGGTGCTAGCAGTAGCGATCGCAGGCAAATATGTTGGCACATATGTAGCAGCTAGAGTTAGTGGTATTAACAAACGAGAAGCATCCGCACTTGGTTGGTTAATGAACACTCGCGGTTTAACTGAGCTAATTGTACTCAACATTGGTTTGGAGTTGGGAGTAATTTCACCGTTACTCTTCACCATGTTGGTAATTATGGCTTTAGTTACTACATTTATGACCTCACCACTATTAGAGTGGACTTATCCCAAAAAGCTCATCAAGTTGAATTTAGTAGAGACAGAACCAGAAACAGATATTGATGCTGATATTTCTGATCGTCCCTATAGAGTTCTAGTGCCAGTAGCGAACCCAGATACCCAAAAAGGTTTATTACAATTAGCAGTAGCGATCGCAGTGAATTATCAACAACCTGCTATTGTTAATCCCCTTTGTCTGATTGAACTACAAGAAGATTATGCTTATGAGAGTACACCAGTCGAGGCAAACCGATTAATTCAAGAACGACATCAGCTTTTAGATGAATTGATTCAACGTCTGGAACCACCAGCAGCACGTTCTTATGTTCATCCCATAGTTCGTGTCTCCAACAACGTTGCACGGGAAACCATACAGATAGCTGCACTCGAACAAGCAGATTTAGTAGTTGTCGGATGGCACCGTCCCGCTTTTAGTAATAATCGCTTAGGTGGACGAGTTGGTCAAATTCTCACAGCTGCCACGGTTGATGTTGCAGTATTTATTGATCGAGGGCAAGAACGATTAGAAACTTTGTTAGTACCCTATTCTGGTAACATCCATGATGATTTGGCACTGATTCTGGCTTTGAGATTATTAGTAAATCGTGATACTTGTAATTTGCAAGTATTACAGGTGCTATCAGCTCATCAAGTCAAAGACGAATTAAGTTATGAACTGCAAACATTAATGGAGCAAATGCCTAGTAGTGTGAGCGATCGCATTAGCATCAATACAATTGAAGCCACAGATCCTATGCAAGCCGTAGTTGCAGCTTCCCAAGGCGTTGACCTCACAATTGCAGGCGCTAGCCGTACCTGGGGCATAGAACGCCAAACACTGGGAAGATATACAGATGAACTAGCGATCGAATGTCGTTCCTCGCTGCTCATTACCCGTCGTTACAGCAAAGTCATTTCTCATCTTACCTCTGTTCTGACTGAGCCTAAGTCAGAAGTTACAACTTAGAAATTAAGTAGTGGTTATTTGTCCTTGGTCATTGGTTATTAGTAATGTGGGACACTGAAATTTACGTTTCGTAACTCGTGTTCTGTTTACTCCCACTGACTTAGAGGTTGTTTGAAAAGTGATTGGCTGTAATTTTAATTACATTATTACCCCCCTTAATCCCCCCTTATAAAGGGGGGAAACAAGAGAAATCCGGTTCCCTCCCCTTTACAAGGGGAGGGTTAGGGTGGGGTAAAAAATATTTGATACATCAATCATGACTTTTCAAACATCCTCTTAACTTATAAATTATGAATGATGAATTACAAAAAGCTTCATCATTCATAATTTATAATTCATAATTTATCTTAAATTATTACTATATAATTATTTGTATGAATCATTTACATTTCAAATCTCTAACTTTTTATAGTGTGACAATATGTTCAGTCTTATTATTATTTAAAACAGTAACTACTTATGGAGAAAATAATTTAAAAGCTCCTCCCTCTCTCAAAGAAAGTTATAGTCTGGCTTTTGGAGAAAAATTGCCTAATTGTAATCAACCAGACACCGTTATCTTAAATATTCATCAATCAGGTGTGTACTTAAATGGAGTTTTAGTACCAGCAAATATTAATTTGCAACAACAATCTATTATAGACGACCATCCTACTCTCACTGGTAGATATAAAAACAAAAATATTAGCTTTTCGGGACAAATTCCTAATTATATCCTTTGCAAAAATACAGATGCAACAGATAAAAAAACTCATAGAATAATCAGTCTACAAATGCAAATAGAAAAACAAGATAATTTAATTGGGCAGATGTCAATCAGTGGTATTAATAAAGCTATTAAAGTTAGTGCTGTGCCTCAAAAAAATCAAGACAAGCCAACAAATTCAAGTAGCCATTGAAATTTTATATAGAGCGCATCTGTACCGCCTAGAACTAAAGTTCTAGGCGGGATACAGTTTCAACATGAAAAATTTTGACTTGTGTGTACACCGTAGCGCTACGCGTTTTGAAAAACATCTTTTTTTAAACTGGGCTTTAGACTCAGAGCTAGAGTATCAATTAATACTTTTAAACCTAAGTGCCTTCTGCCCACCTACGGAAGCCGCTTCGCGTCTACGATCCTCTACCTTTCTTTGTAACAACGAAAGTCAGAGGTAATGTATATATTTCGTTGATGAGATATTCAAGACTTTTTTCAGATGTTGGTTCCTGATGGGAATCCTAATATGAAATAGACATCTCCGAAAAAGAATATAAAAGCCTTGTGCAGTCAGGGTCGATACCTCATTTCTGGAGATGTCTAATATATAGCAGTTCTCGGTTGTGTCCAATACGTACCCCACCCCTTAATCCCCTCCCCGCTTGCGCTTAGGGGAGGTTTTGCGTCAGCAAAGCCGGGGTGGGGTTCCGACTGTATTGCATGCAATCGAGTGAGAAGTGCTATATTTCTAGCGCTTTTATCGAATTAATTAGAGCAGTAAAGGCACAATTACACCATCACGGCTAGGAGACTATTATGGCATCAGGAATGATGATCGCAGGTAAATGGATAACTGATGGGAATGAGCAAAATCAAAGCGGTGAGTTCCATGAGATACCAACAACGTTTCGCGATCGCGTGAGTGCAGATGGAACTAGCGGGTTTAAGACAGAAGTAAGACGCTATCACCTCTACGTTTCCTTGGGGTGTCCGTGGGCGCATCGTACCTTAATTATGCGAGAACTCAAAGGATTAAATGATGTAATCTCAGTCTCTATCGTCGATCCGATTATGAGTGACAAGGGTTGGATGTTTTCTGAAGCACCTGGAGCTATTCCCGATTTTGTAAATCACGCACAGTATTTACAAGATATCTACCTAAAAGCCGATCCCAAATATACAGGGCGAGTCACTGTTCCAGTGTTGTGGGATCAGCAAACTCAAACCATTGTCAACAACGAATCTCGCGAAATCATGCGGATGTTTGATGTAGAGTTTGCTTCCTTAGCAACGCAGAAAATAGATTTATACCCACGCGACCTACAACAACAGATTGATCAAACGATTGATGCAATTTATCTACCAATCAATGCTGGTGTATATCGCGCTGGTTTTGCGACTTCACAAACAGCCTATGAAGATGCGGTAACAGAACTCTTCGAGAATTTAGACCGATGGGAAATCATTCTGAGCAAGCAGCGCTATTTATGTGGGGAGCAACTTACAGAAGCTGATATTTGTATGTTTACAACACTGTATCGCTTTGATTCAGTGTATTACGGTCACTTTAAGTGCAATTTGCGGCGAATTATCGACTATCCAAACCTTTGGAATTATCTAAAGGATCTATATCAGCGTCCTGAGTTTAAAGCGACATGCAATAACGATTATATCAAGCGCGGCTATTACATGAGTATGACCGATATTAATCCCAATCGAATTGTGCCGAAGGGTCCAATCATCAATTTTGACGAAGGACACGATCGCTTCGCACTTAGATAAAAATGGTGCAATAATAGTGTCTCGATATTTACTAAAATAAAATAATGAGAAATCGATTAAAAAACAAGCTTTTATTTCAAATTAGCTTGTTTAGCCTATACACAGCATTGACTCTCGAAGCTGGTAGTAGCAACGCTGTACCAGTATCGAAATTAAAAGATTGGCGTTTTGACCCACAAACATCACAGCTAGAAATTACTCTCTCCGCACCTTCACAACCGCGCTACTTTTTTCTCTCCCAACCCTCCCGCATAGTTGTAGATTTACCAGGTACTAAATTGGGTTATGTTTCTACTCAACAAAATTTCTCTGGGGCGATAAAAAGTATTCGTGTCTCGCAATTAAATGCAGATGTGACTCGCCTTGTTATGGACTTAACGCCAGGTACTTTTATAAATCTTAATCAGGTGCAACTACAACCTGTTTCTCCACAAAATCCTACACGTTGGGTTCTACGTCCTGTTAACGTGAGCAACAATACATACTCAACACCCACAAACCTTTTTCCTGCATATCAGCAGACACCAAATCCAGGTTTATACAACCCACCTCCACCTTCTAACAATCAGCCTCTTCCAACCACAAGTTACTACAATCAACAACCAACAACTAATAACCAACTACCAATTATCAATAATCAACCATCAACAACTAATAACCAACTACCAATCATCAATAATCAACCATCAACAACTAACAATCAACAGCAGCCTTTAGTAACTGTTCCACCCCTGCTTCCGAATAACTCTTCTCAACCGCCAAATTCTACTCTTCCTCCGGCGATTTTTCCTAACCAGTCTGGTAATCTCAATAATATTCCTTTTTTCCCCACACCAAACTTACCAAACTACCCACTTCCTGACGCCTCTAATAGTCAAATTATCAATCCTAATTCACAAACAATTGAGTTTGGTCAACCTCTACCTAATAACACTCGATAAAAACAAATAACAAATGACCAATGACAAATAACTTCTTACTAAAATCTGTCTGTTTCTATAGATGGTGCAACTGCTCCTGGATCAGTAACAAAGAAGTTTTTAGCCGCATCGTTCTGGTAAACACAATTAATATCAGGTTTTTCACTCAAGTTACCCGTAAAACCAAAGGTATTCAAACGGTTCTTGCAATCTCTTACCTGGTCAGATGTCACTAGATTTCTTTGTCTTAAAATCTCCCAGTTACTGGTACGTAGAACGCATCCCGGACGCATACTCGGTTGAGAAACATAAACATTAAAGGGGTTGAGTGTTACAAATAACCTAGTATCCATGACCATAGCACTCGCTCCGTACTGCACACAAATCTCAGGGTTTGGTGCTTTGGTATCAATAAATTCACGCGAAGCTACGTTAGTTGGTGTAAATGTCGCTGTAGAGCTAAAAGCAATACCAATCCCTATACCCAAAACAAACACCCCTCCCAATATTGCTATGGTGGTGAAATTAAACATTGGGGATTGGAAAATAGAGGGTTTAGGAGGTGTATTTGTTCTACCAGCAGGTTTACGTCTCATTGTCGCTTTATTCTCTTTACATTTTGGACGGTCGGGAGTGGCTTGAGTTCCTCTCCTTATATATATCAGTATGCCTATTCTTAGCTCTTATTGTCTGTAAATCAAGTTTTGGATTCGTAAATCAGGTTTTTGAGTTTTAAATCAAGTTTTTGAGTTGGAAATCAGGTTTTTGAGTTGGAAATCAAGTTTTTGAGTTGGAAATCAGGTTTTTGAGTTGGAAATCAGGTTTTTGAGTTGGAAATCAGGTTTTTGAGTTGGAA